>NZ_DBHC01000017.1:63856-114598 GCF_002296035.1 Roseivirga sp. UBA838 | reverse complement strand
GGCTGTTAAAAGACGCTGTGAGAATACAGCTTGTGGCTAGTATACTGGATCTAACAAATGCGATCTAAATGAGTAACCCTATCGAATTAACATCCCAATCATTAATTAATGCCCCCCTGTGAACGCAAATTGAACAGGTATAAAAGAGAAAAACAACCCGCAGAGGAAGTGCACCAACTTACCACTCAATCTGGCCTAAACCCTTCTCCTCTAAATACCGGTTCGCCTTGCTAAAGTGGCCGCAACCAAAGAAGCCTCTATGAGCAGAAAGTGGGCTGGGGTGAGGAGATTTGAGTACCAGATTTTCATTAGCACTGACTATTGAAGCCTTCTTTTGGGCGTAGCTACCCCAGAGCATATATACCAAGCCTTTTTTCTGAGATGCCAATGCCTTTACAACAGCATCGGTAAAAGTTTCCCACCCCTTATTTTGATGAGAACCTGCCTGGTGTGCTCGCACTGTTAAGGTTGCATTGAGTAGTAATACTCCCTGCCTGGCCCAACGCTCCAGTGAACCATTCGGAGGAATTTCTTTACCCAGGTCGTTTCTAATTTCTTTGAAAATATTGACCAAAGAGGGCGGAAAGGTCACCCCTTCATGTACAGAAAAACACAAACCATTGGCCTGCCCCGGACCATGGTAAGGATCTTGCCCAAGAATAACCACCTTTACATCGTTGAAAGGGCAGGCATCAAAAGCTCTAAAAATGTCCTTTCCTTTGGGGTAAATCGTATGTGTTGCGTATTCAGATTTCACAAAATCGGTTAGCTCACGGAAGTAGTCTTTTTCAAACTCAGGGCTTAGCACCCTACCCCAACTCTCTTCAATTTTTACTGTCATTGAATTTTCAATTACTGAATTAGCAATTTTGAAAGTAATCTCTAACTTTAAAACTCAATATTAAGTTGTTTGATTTACTAATCCAGAGGTTTAGCAAGGAACTTAAGTACCTGAAGTTTCCTTGTAATTAGGCTTCTTCGGCTGCCAGCCACTGAAAATCAGAACAACAAGAGAGAATTAAATGATTGTTACAGCAACCACAAAAGGCATTAAGGTTTGTGTTGAAACCAGTTATCAACCCGAGTATTCCAGCCCGGCTCAGTTGCACTTTGTGTTTACTTACCGCATTACCATAGAGAACAATGCAGATTATACCATTAAGTTGCATAGACGCCATTGGTTTATCCATGATGCTAACAATACGGTAAGAGAAGTTGAGGGCGAAGGAGTAGTAGGGCAACAACCCATTCTGGAGCCCGGACAAAAACACGAGTATGTTTCCGGCTGTAACCTAAGATCCGGTTACGGGAAAATGTACGGTACTTACCTAATGGAACGCATTGTGGACGGCAAGGAATTTGAAGTTAGGATTCCGGAGTTCAACATGATTGTGCCCTTCTTACTCAACTAGTCTTGTTTCAGGTTTTAGCATTTATAAACTACTGGCTACAACAAGCCGATGAGCACTCGCTGCATTCTCCTTTCGTATACAAGCTATACCGCGAATTAATCAAGCCCTGCCGGTCGTTCCGCATTAACTCTGTTGAACAGCTAAGACAACAATTGCTCAATAACCATCGATCCATACAGCTCACCGATTTTGGAGCAGGCTCCAGAGTTAGTTCCTCCAAACAGCGCACAGTTTCTTCCTTGGCCAAACATGCCAGCACCCCACCAAAATTCTCAGCACTATTACATGCCCTTATCGGGCAATTTAATATGGCACAGGTGCTGGAGTTGGGCACCTCATTGGGACTAAACAGCCTTTACATGAGTACTACACCGGAGGTTCATCTCACCACTTTCGAAGGCGACCCCATCCTTTGCCACATGGCCAGGAGCCATTTCGACCAATTCAACCGGTCGAACATTGAGCTTATTGAAGGCCCAATTGATGAGACCCTTCCACTCGTTCTTCATAGATTGCCCAAAATAGACATGGCCTACCTGGATGCTAACCATAGGTATGCCCCCACCCTCCACTACTATGAATCCGTATTGGCCGCATGCCATCACAAAAGCATTATTGTGATTGACGATATTCACTGGTCTAAAGAAATGAGCCATGCCTGGGATACCATTCGAAAGAAAGACGAAATTTTTGTCTCTATCGACCTTTTCGAAGCAGGTCTTTTGTTTTTAGATCCCGGCCTCACTCGCGGGCACTACATACTCCACTTCTAGCTGCCGGCCATTTTTTCAACAGTTTGATAAACAGCTCATTGCCAGCTCTTGGCTCAATACTATTAACCGCCAACTCCATAGTTTCGAGTATAAAACTCTCCGAAAAAAGCTCCACATACTCCTCTTTAGAGCCTCCAAAAGGAGGCCTGTCCGAATTCATGGCTGTGCGAAATAAAAGCCCTACCAGTTTACCTCCATTTTTCAGCAACCGACCACATTGCGTTACATAGGCAGGCCTTAAGTCGGGGCTAAGAGCGCAGAAGAAAGTCTGCTCAACGATCACATCGTACTCTCCATTCAGCGCAAAAAAATCGGCATGAATGAGCTGATCTTTCGGAAAATCCCCTACCCGTTCGGCAAAACTCCGCAATGGCTTTTCGGAAATATCTACTACGAATACTTTTTTAAAACCCATATGCCAGAGATACTCTGCTTCATAGGCATTCCCCGCCCCCGGTATAAGTATCTGCAAGCTTTTATCCTGTAACTGATCGAAATAAACCTTTAGAGGTGTAGAAACATGACCAATATCCCATCCGGTTGCACCAGTCTCATACCTTTTATCCCAATAGTCGGCCCCAAGCTCCATACGTGCTGCTTTGAATTATTAAAAAAAGTTTAGGTAATTCGCCCATATTTTGGCCGAAAGGTCGTTAAAAAGTTGATTTAAAGAGACAAAAAATGAGTGAGGCACCTTCAGAAAAAGGTAAAAAAGACAAAATCCGGATTATTCTAATCGTTGCTATTGCCGTGGTTGTATTAGGGTCTGGCTATAAGATTTATACCGACCAACAGGCGAAAAAGGCCTTGCAAGCAGAATACGATGCTACCCGAACGCTCCTCACCTCTAAACTGGACAGCATATCTACTGAGCTGAGCGATAAGATTTCTGAGATTGCCAAATTGGGAGGAGATATCGACTCGCTGGTGGCTGTAAAAGACTCCATTACAGCAGAAAGAGATCAGCTTCAACGTACGCGTGTAGCCAACAAAGCACTCATACAACGATTGGACCGAAAGGTAACCGGCTACGAAGAACTCCTTTTAGCCAAAGATGAAGAAATAGCTCATCTTCAAGCCATTAACTCTCAGTTGCTGGTAGAAAATAATGAGTTAAAAGAAGAGCAAAACGAGCTTACTAAAACCATCAACGAAGCGCAGCAAAAGCAACAGCAACTTCAACAACGCATTGGCCTGGCCGCCAAATTGAAAGCCGAAAACATTCAGGTTTATAACGTAAACGACCGTGGGCGCGAACGCGAAGGAGACTTCCGACAGCGACAGGCACAAAAGGTAAAAGTTACTTTTAACCTGGCTGAGAATGAAGTGGCTCCGGCTGGAGCTCACCGTATTTTGATTCAGGTAATAGACCCTGCCGGCAATGTAATATTCGATGTAGCCAGAGGTTCCGGGTCGTTTACCGTAGACGGACGAGAGATTTACTTCACTGCCGCTCAAGAAATAATTTTCGACAACTCTCAGCAGGCCTTAAGTTTTGTTTATGACAAGGGCACTGACTTTGAGAAAGGCGACCATAAAGTAGTAATCTGGGCCGATAACTACGAAATAGGCCGTACTACATTCAATGTGAGATAAGCGAGCCGGTTCATCCGACCACCTTTTGGCCCCTCTTTTTTGGGAAAAAACAGCATGCAAACGTTGGCATAAGCCAAACGGAAGGAAACCGGTATATTACTCGTTAATAACCGCTTTTGGACATGCTTAGCTTTCAGAAAAAACTCACCAAACCCTTCTTCATAGTACTCAGTTTACCGGCCACGGCAATGGGCTTTGCCCTCTCCGTTCAAATTGCTGCTCTCAGCTGGATACTGAATACCAAATTCGGCTTCAATCTTGAAGAGATTGGCTACGTGTGGATTGCCGGTCCGGCTGCCGGCATTTTAGGACAGGTAATTGTTGGACTAATAAGCGATAAGGTCTGGTTTTGGGGAGGTCGCAGAAGACCCTTTATCCTTGTAGGTGGCACTATAGCAGCACTAATGCTTCTGGCCTTACCGAATATCGATATCATAGGCAAAGCCCTGGGCATAGAAGAAATGATTGGGGTTGCCATTGCCGTAGCTCTTTCGCTAGACTTGGCCATCAACATTAGTTTTAACCCAACGCGTTCGGTTATTGCCGATGTTACACCTCGTGGAGATGTGCGTACCAAAGGCTATACCTGGATGCAAACCATATCCGGTTTTTTTGGAGTTGTAGCCTATCTCATAGGAGCATTTGTGAGCAACTATATACTCATATATCTGGGAGCCGGCTTGGTTTTCCTATTCTCCATTATACCCACATTTTTTATCGAAGAGCCTCAAAAGCTCATTCCGGAAGATGAGGTAATAGAAACGAACAATACCGGAAAAAAGACTAATTCACTCGCCTTTCTTAAAATTTGTATAGCCCATGCCTTTACCTGGGTTGGTGTGCAAACCATGTTTATTTACACCTTTTCTTACATAAAAGAGAATATAATGGGCTTTGCTACCCTCGATCAACTAACCGATGCTCAGAACAATGAAATTGGCTTTATTACCGGGGTATCATTTGCCGTACTGAATACTGTTGGTTTTTTATTGCCATCACTGGTATTAGAACCATTAAGCAAACGTATTGGGCGTGTAAAAACACATATGCTATGTATAGCCATTATGGCTATGGGCTACTTCCTTATTGTTATGTTTGGTCATACACAAGCCGCACTCTTTGGGTTTATGGTTGTATTGGGCATTGGCTGGGCAGCGGTAGTTAGTTTGCCCTTTGCCATAATGTCCGAAACCGTAGATCAAAACAAAATGGGGCTCTATATGGGGCTTTTTAATCTTTCGGTAGTGTTACCTCAGCTGGTGGCTTCCTACTTAGGTGGCTTTATAGATCAGTCCGAAAATAAAAACGTAATCTTCATTATTAGTGCCATTTGCCTGGGCATTTCGGCCGCGCTGTGGCTTTTAGTAAAAGACCAAACCACTGAAGCCTCATTGCAAAATGAGGTAGAAACCGCCCATTAAATTTATTCATCCATGTACTCAAAGACTTTCCTCCTCATCGGCATTTTTCTAATTATGTTCTCTTGCGAAAAACAACCTCATTATGAACACCTAACCGACTATCCGGTATACGAAGGTAGCGACCTTGGATTCACTTATACCGAATCGGCTACTCACTTCAGGCTGTGGTCGCCTGCGGCAAAAGAGGTGCGTCTAAAGATATATAGTTCGGGTAATGGCGATAATCTTGAAGCCACTTATGCCATGAAACGGGCTGAAAAAGGAACATGGACCTTTAGTGTTTCGGGAAACCTCAAAGGGAAATACTATACCTATCAGGTGAATCAGGAAGGCCAATGGATGCAAGAAAAGCCCGACCTATATGCCGTTGCGGTAGGGGTAAACGGAAGGCGCAGCATGATTGTTGATCTGGACGAAACTGATCCGGAAGGCTGGGACTTAGACAAAAGACCTGCTCTCAATAATTACACCGATATTATTATCTATGAGTTGCACATCCGCGATATGACCATACACCCCTCTTCTGGATCCGGTCGGCCGGGTAAATATGCCGGGCTAATAGAGACCGGAACCCGTAGCCCTCAGGGGCTGACCACCGGTTTAGACCATATAAAAGAACTGGGGGTTACACATGTACATCTGCTACCCACCTTCGATCACCGATCCATAGACGAAACACGACTAAACGAACCTCAATACAACTGGGGTTACGATCCGCTCAATTACAACGTGCCCGAAGGTAGCTTTTCTTCCGATCCTTATGACGGAGCTGTTCGTATCAAAGAATTTAAAGAAATGGTGCAGGCCTTCCACCAAAATGGCATTCGGGTTATTCTGGACGTTGTTTATAACCACACCGGTGAAACAGAAGATTCTAACTTCAACCAACTTGTTCCGCGCTATTACTACAGACAAAATGAGGAAGGAGGCTTCTCCGATGCCTCTGCCTGCGGCAATGAAACAGCCTCAGAACGGGCCATGATGCGAAAATACATTGTTGAATCCGTTCAGTATTGGGTCAAAGAATATCACCTCGATGGCTTCCGTTTCGATCTTATGGGCATTCATGATATTGAAACCATGAATGCTGTAAGTGAAGCCGTAAGGGCCATAGACCCCAGCTTGTTTGTTTATGGCGAAGGATGGACGGCCGGAGCATCACCATTGCCTCAGGATCAACAGGCAATTAAAGCAAACACATACAAGCTAAATCATGTGGCCGCATTTAGCGATGACTTGCGCGATGGCCTAAAAGGAAGCGTCTTTGAACATGAAGAAGGTGGCTTTGTAAGTCAGCGGGCCGGACTAAAGGAGAGCATTAAATTTGGTATAGTAGCATCTACCCAACATCCTCAGATAGATTATTCTCAAGTGAATTACTCTAAGGCACCATGGGCCGCAGAACCCGGTCAAACCATTAGTTATGTTTCTTGCCATGACAACCATACCCTTTGGGACAAGCTAGAAATTTCTAACCCTACAGCCAGCGAAGAAGAGCGTATTAAAATGCACAAACTGGCCGAAACTATTGTGCTCACCTCTCAGGGTGTACCGTTTCTCCATGCCGGCATGGAGTTTCTCCGAACTAAACAGGGAGTAGAAAACTCATACAACTCTCCTGACTCCATCAACCAGCTCGACTGGAGGCGAAAAGAAAAGTATAAAGAGGTTTTTGAATACTACAAACAACTCATAGCCTTGAGAAAAAATCATCCGGCTTTTCGCATGACCTCTACCGCGCAAATTCAAGCACACCTTGAGTTTTTGCCTTACGAGGGAGAAAACTTTCTGGCCTATCAGTTAAAAAATAATGCTAATGGAGATAACTGGCATACGATAGTGGTGTTACTCAACGGAAGTGGACTTAACAAAACCATTGAGCTCCCAGACGGTGAATGGACACTCGTGGCCGATGGCAACCAAGTGAATGAACAAGGCCTTAAAAGCAGCAGTCGGGTAATGACCATCCCGGCCAGCACAGCCTTTATTCTTAAGAAGGATTGAATTTCTATTCGTGTTGGAAATTGACCTATAAAGAAGCTGCCATTTTTACATAGCAAGCTCCGTTTCAAAAACTTTGACCGCAAAGCCTCTTATGAGTGTTCGGTTACTAAGTGTTTCAACAAAAAGTTCTCCCCTTCTTTTTGAGGCTTGCAAACATTTGAACTGCGTTTGTCCCTTTTTCACAGCCCAGTAAGGCGATAATATGGTATGGATAAATCCGGTAACCGGGTCTTCGTTTATACCCAGATTGGGAGCAAAGTATCGCGAAGCAAAATCGTAAGTACCTGTTTCATCCCATGCTGAAACCATAACTCCATTTACCGCCAGCCTAGCCACATTATCCATTGAAGGGTTTAACCCCACCAAGGTTTGAACAGAATCAACAATTACTATCAATTCGTTGGGCACCTCAAGTACATCAATCACCGAAGGACCAAATGTAGACTGAATGATATGCTGTTGGTCTCCGCTGTAGCTCGAAGGCATTGTTAAAGGAAAGTTCATTTCCAGAGCACCATCGCTCATCTGTTTAACTACCAATTCACCACTCAGCGTGTCGAACACAATGGGAGCATCGGCTGTATGAAAACCTTCTGAAAACAGTACGAAGGCCGAGGCCAGAGTAGCATGTCCGCAAAGTGGTACTTCGCGAGCCGGAGTAAACCATCGCAAGTCATACCTACCTTCTTTTTTCACCACAAATGCCGTCTCAGACAAATTCATTTCTGAGGCAATAGCCTGCATTTCATCCTCCCTTAAGGGTTCGGTTAAAACACATACACCGGCAGGATTTCCACCAAAAACAGTCTGGGTGAAAGAATCAATTTGGTACAGCTTCATGGCTTTTCTTTTTGCTTTTGAAAATTACATTTAATACCACCCCGGCCATTACGGCCGTCATGCCAAGGTAAGTCAATACATTGAAGGTTTCATCGAACAGAAAAAACCCAAAACCGAGGGCATAGATAATACCAATAAAATTAATATTCGAAACTTTAGACAGCTCTTCTGACTGATAGGCGACTGTTAAGAAATACTGGGCAATTTGAGTCAATACCCCTACCCCAAGCAAAAGAAGCCACTCGATACCCTCCGGTTGAACCCAATGCAAAGCAGAGTATACCCCCACTATAGGCAAAGTAACCAGTGGAAAATAAAAGATGATTACCAACGGATGTTCAGATGTTTTGAGCTTTCGAATCATATTGTAAGCCACACCTGAGAAAAATGCTGCGCCAACCCCAAGCAAGGCCATAAATGGAGACACCCTTGGGTCAAACCCTTTAATCATAACTATTCCGGCAAACGACAAGGCAAAGAATAACCACTGAATGGGGCTCACCTTCTCACCGACCACCCATATACCAATAAGCGTGGTAAAAATTGGCCCCAGAAACATAAGAGTTACCGCGCTGGCCAGTGGTATTTCCTGCAAAGTAGTAAAGAACATCATCAGAGCTAAGGCTCCGGCCAAACCACGGATGAGCAAAACTTTTCTGTTATTCCCCAACAAAGGCACTTTCTTGATTCGCAAGGTTACCCCCGACATAAAAAACGAAACAATTGACCTGAAAAGAATGATTTCTATTGCGGGGATGTTAGGCAGATATTTTACCAACACATTCATGACAGCAAAAACGAATGTGGCCAACATCATGTAAATTACCCCTTTTGAAAACATGCACAAAGATGCACTTATTCAATTTTGAACGATAAAATATGGCATTAAAAGTTGGTCAAAAAGCACCTTCCTTCCAATTGAAGAATAGCGAGAACGTTTTGGTTAGCCTACCGGAAAACCTACCCTGCATTGTATACTTCTATCCGAAAGATTTTACCCCCGGATGTACCGAAGAAGCCTGTAGCTTCAGAGATCAACATCACATTTTCAAAGGCCTCAACATTCATGTATTTGGCATAAGTAAAGATTCGCCAGCTACTCATAAAAGATTCAGGGCAAAGCACGACCTACCCTTTGAGCTTCTCTCCGACCCTTCAGGAAATGTTTGTAAAGCCTATGGTGCGCTCATGCCTATTGTGAATATACCCAAACGAATAACCTACCTGATTGACTCAAAACAACAAGTTGCAGCCATCTATTCCGACCTGTTCGGGGCTCGAAAACATATAGAGCATATGATTGCACAATTAAAAACCGAATAAAACTCGATTTTCTACGTTCGAATGATAAATTTGTGTCCTAACCTGTCATTTCGGAAGAATATGAGATTTTTCGTTCCGCTGCTGTTGGTCATTTGCCTTCACACTAGCATTCACGCTCAACAATATGTAACCACAGGCGATTTTGACCGACTGTCAAAAGCCTCTGTTGGCTTTGGTTTAAATACCTATTTCGGAGAATTACGAAGGGCACAAGACCCAAAGCTTCAGACGGGCCTGAGCGCTACGATAGGTTACGAACATTTGTTTACCGACCAGATTGCCATAAGAACTAACCTGAGCATATATAAAATTCAAGCTGACGATTCTCTATCTCCACTTCCGGCCAACAAAACGAGAAACCTTAGTTTCAAAGCTACCAACGTAGAATTTACCGTCCAGGCCTTGTACTACGCCTTCAGGCACCCTGCCTCCGGGTATAAAGACAGGGCCTTTGCCAACCCTTACTTGCATTTGGGCATAGGCATTACCAGCAACAACCCCAAAACAGAACTTGCGGGAACCACCTATGATCTTCGCCCCCTTTCGCTGGAAGGCGTTCAGTATGGAGGTTTGGCCTTGGCTATTCCACTTGGTTTTGGATTCAACTTTTTTATGTCGAGAAATGTAGATCTACAAATAGAAGCCCAATATACACTTACCATGACGGGCTATTTAGACGATGTGAGTACGGTATACCGAGACCCTTCTTCTTTCTCAGAAACCAATGGTGTAGATGCCAACACCCTCGGATTACTGTCCGACCCAAGGGCCGCGCTTAACCCTCCCGTGGCTCCCGTTGCGGCAGGCACTCCCCGAGGTGATGGCGGCAACGACTCATACCTTAGGATTGGGTTTCGTTTGGGATTCTATTTACCTAAATCGCTATACGGTAAATCATCAATCCGTTGTAAGGTAATTAAGATGACGCGATAAGTCCGTCTTTAATCTCGATCTGCCGATCAGATAATTCAGCCAAAGCTTGGTTGTGTGTAACAATCACAAACGTTTTTTTGAACCTGTCGCGAAGGTCGAAAAACAGTTTATGCAATGATTCCGCATTTTTAGAATCAAGGTTACCACTTGGTTCATCGGCAAAAATCACTTTGGGGTCGTTGATGAGCGAACGAGCCACAGACACTCGCTGCTGTTCACCCCCCGAAAGTTCGGAAGGTCGGTGTGTAGCCCTATCGGCCAAGCCCAGTATTTCTAGCAAGTTCAACGCTCGCTGCCTCACTTCTTTTTCAGAAAGACCGGAAATAAAACCGGGAAGACATACATTCTCCAAAGCCGAAAATTCAGGCAGCAGATTATGAAACTGAAATACAAACCCAATCTCGCTGTTTCTAAACCTGGCCAGCTTGGCGGCAGAAAGAGCTAGTACATTTTGTCCTACTATATTCAAGGTGCCCTGATCGGGCCTATCTAAGGTGCCCAAAATATGCAATAAGGTACTTTTGCCCGCTCCCGAGGCACCAACAATGGAAACCACTTCTCGATCGGCAATCTCCAGATCGATCTTCTTGAGAACCTGAAGGTTGTTATAGGCCTTGGAAATATTCTGTGCCTTAAGGATAATTTCTGCCATACATCCCAAACATAATGAATCGAATCTAAACAGAGCAGCAACAAACTTCTAATAAACGAAATTCACTTGTTATTATAGGCCCAAAGATTTAGCTTCGCACCAAATTTAAAAGCATCATGAATATTCACGAGTACCAAGCAAAAGAATTACTTAAAGGATACGGGGTAAAAATTCAGGAAGGCATAGTTGCAAACACGCCAGAAGAAGCCACTCAGGCTGCTAAAAAGCTCAACGAACAAACCGGAACCTCTTGGTACGTGGTGAAAGCTCAGATTCATGCGGGAGGCCGTGGGAAAGGTAAGATACAAGAAACTGGCTCTAATGGTGTGGTACTGGCCAAAAGCCTCGATGAGGTTGGCCCTAAGGCTGAAGCCATTTTGGGAGGAACTTTGGTAACTCACCAGACCGGAGCAGAGGGTAAAAAAGTAAACAAAGTATTGATCGCTCAGGACGTTTACTATCCTGGCGATTCTGAGCCCAAAGAATACTACTTGTCTATATTGTTAGACAGAGCCAAAGGCTGCAATGTAATTATGGCTTCTACTGAAGGTGGAATGGACATTGAGGCTGTAGCCGAAGAAACTCCAGAGAAAATTATTAAGGAGTGGATAGACCCACGAGTGGGCTTGCAAGGCTTTCAGTCGAGAAAAGTAGCCTTTCAACTAGGTCTGGAAGGACAAGCCTTTAAAGAAATGGTGAAATTCATTCACGCCCTTTACAAAGCCTATGAAGATTCTGACGCCTCTCAGTTTGAAATTAACCCGGTACTAAAAACATCTGACAACCAGATTTTGGCGGTTGATGCCAAAGTTAACCTGGACGATAACGGACTTTTCAGACATAAAGATCTTGCCGAACTGAGAGACATAACGGAGGAAGATCCGGCAGAAGTAGAAGCAGGCAAGTACGGACTGAGCTATGTGAAGTTAGATGGTAACGTAGGCTGTATGGTGAACGGAGCAGGACTTGCCATGGCAACTATGGACATTATTAAGCTTTCCGGTGGTGAACCGGCTAACTTTCTGGATGTTGGGGGAACCGCAAACGCAGAAACTGTGGAAGCAGGCTTTAGAATAATTATGCAAGATCCTAACGTAAAAGCCATTCTGATCAATATATTTGGAGGAATTGTTCGTTGTGATCGTGTAGCCAACGGAGTGGTTGAGGCTTACAAGAAAATCGGCAACATCAACATTCCAATCATTGTAAGACTACAAGGAACTAATGCAGAAGAAGCTGCGCAGATCATCAATGAAAGTGGTTTGGCGGTAGAATCGGCTATATTATTGAAAGATGCTGCTGCCAAAGTGCAGCAGGCATTGGCTTAATAGAAGCACTCTTTTAAGCGCAGGCACCCGTAGCTCAACTGGATAGAGCGCTGGATTTCGGCTCCAGAGGTTGAGGGTTCGACTCCTTCCGGGTGTACAAATCTCCAGTCATTTGGCTGGAGATTTTTCGTTTACAGTAAATAATCATAAATTTGTAGAGCCTCAGCTAAGATAGTTTGTAACCCAATAAGAAGTTAATTAGCTTTACTATAAGCTTTAAGATGAAAAAGGTCACTTTCACTTTACTTATTATCTTAGCGTTTACTGAACTTGCAAACGCCCAATCCTTCTATTCCAGACGTAGAGATCGCACATGGATGTTCTCCTATGGCGTAGGCTTTTCTACCTATCATGGCGACATGCACGATGTTTTTTACGATGGTCTTCAGTCTGCCCTGGGCCCAAGTTTAGGTGTTGGCCTGAGAAAGAAGTTCGGTTCGCAGCTCTCACTGCGTGTAGACGTAAACTGGTATCAGATAGGCGGAAGTGATGCTGAAGGCAAGTCTGGGTTCATTTCAAAGCGAATCAGTAATCGTACCGATGTTGGAGATGAAGACGACCGCTACATCAGAAACCTGAATTTCAGATCGCAAAACTTAGAAGTTTCTGCCCTTGCCATTTTCAACCTAATTCCTGTTGACGGAAGTTATACCAGAAGACCAATTATTAACCCTTACCTGATGTTTGGTATTGGGCGTTCTACTAACCGTCCTAAGACATTTCTTCCCGGAGAAGAAGGCAATTACACCGTAAGGCTTTGGGAAATTCAAACAGAAGAAGCTGCACCAGTTAGTTCTTATCCTAAAAATGTAACCGTAATTCCATTTGGTATTGGAGTTAGGTTAAAAGCCAACCAGTACATCGATATTCTTATTGAAGGTGCCAGAAGGTTTACCTTTACTGATTACCTTGACGATGTGGCAACCTTTTATCCGAGCCGAGATGAAATCATAGAATGGAATGGTGGTCCGGGCTCACCAATGGCAGATATTGCTGTTCAGGTATATGACAGATCGGTTGAAGGTGGTTATACAGCCCGGCAGAAAGGGGCTATAAGAGGTAGAGAAAACAACGATGCTTATTATATCTTCTCGTTAAGATTGGAAATGTACTTACCTGATAACTTCCTTGGAGAACTCTTCTCCCCCTCCAGAAAGAAACCTAAGTTTAGATAATCTTTTCGCGCGGCCAGCCCTGGAAATCGGGCCGGACATCAGATCAATTATTCTCCGCGCCAGATTGTTTGTGCTTTGTTGAATAGAGGGCTTTAGCTATGACAGATACCCTTGCGAGGTTGAATGGTGTCGGAAATAGTGTCTTAGTCCAGTGATTCAAACTTAGAGGCCTTACTCTTATATTCGGTGAGCATAGACTTAAGAACACGGACTATTTCCACATCACTGAAGGCATAACCTTCGCTAAATGTTGCCAATTCGTCCAAACGATCAAGACACTCCTTAACCATCTTAAAGTCCAGTTTACGGGTTTGGGCGATCATTATTTTGGGATTATGAGTGGCCAGGTTGTTCTCGTTATCATCGAGTAGCTCCTCGTAGAGCTTTTCTCCGGGCCTTAGGCCGGTAAAAACTATATCGATGTCTTTGCCTTCTACTAGCCCGGAAAGCTGGATCATACGCCTGGCCAGATCAACAATCTTAACGGACTTACCCATATCAAAGACAAAAATTTCTCCTCCATCTCCCATGGTAGCAGCCTCCAACACAAGGCTACAAGCTTCCGGGATGGTCATAAAATACCTGGTAATTTCAGGATGGGTAACCGTAATTGGTCCGCCAGCCTGAATCTGTTTTTTGAATATGGGAATTACCGATCCATTTGACCCCAGCACATTACCAAATCGCGTTGTAATAAACTTTGTTGAACCGGAATCTATACTTACCAAAAATTCATTAAGGCTTTGTACATATACCTCTGCCGCTCGTTTGGTGGCTCCCATTACACTGGTGGGGTTAACAGCCTTATCGGTTGAAATCATCACAAACTTTTCCACATCGAACTCAACCGAGAGGTCTGCCAGATTTCTGGTACCCAGCACATTGCAACATACAGCCTCCGGAACATTTAGCTCCATCATGGGCACATGTTTATAGGCTGCAGCATGAAAGATTACCTGAGGTCTGAAGCGTGAAAAGCATTCCTTAAGCCGGTTAGTATTGGTGATGTCCGCCACAAACGAGATAAGATCTTCACCCATCTTCTTGAGCCCCCTAATCTCATTCTCGATTTCAAACAAACCGGTTTCAGACTGGTCGAGCAAAATTACCTTGGCAGGCGAATAACGTACAACCTGACGGACAATTTCGCTTCCTATCGAGCCTGCAGCCCCGGTAATGAGGATACACTTATCGTTGAGCTGCTTGCTAATGAACTTATTCTTGAGCACAATGGCGTTTCTGCCCAGCAAATCCTCAATTTTCACCTCTTTGATCTGGTTGATATCGAACTCTCCACCAATCCATTGGTCGGCAGAAGGAACACTGGTAACCTTAATTCCAAACTCCAGACAACGGTCTACCAAATCGTTTTTACGCTCCAACGAAAGCTTGGTAGCTGCCAATATTAGTTCTGTGGGATTATGTTTAATCACTACTTTTTCGAACTCATCTTTGGCTGAAAAAATCCTTACCCCGCCAATTATATTACCAATTTTTCTGGGGTTGTCTTCCAGAAAGCCCACTACTTTAACATTAGACCGGGTGTCATTATCCAGTAGTTGTTTGGTAATCATACCGGATCGGCCGGCTCCCATAATAAGTATTTTACGCTGGCTCTTGGGCACTGTTCTATAAAAGGCGAACAGTTCTTTAACCAGTAAACGATAACTAATGGATATAACCAGTGAAACAAGAAAAGCTATGAGTGCAACTGAATATGGTAGGGCATTTTCAGAAAGGTAATTAATGGCAAATACAATGAGCAAAGAAACCAGGTTGGCATATAGAACTCTTAAAGTATCCTGAATACCGGTATATCTGATAATTCCGGCAAAACTACGGGTAAGCAGCGAGGCAATAAGGCCGGAAATGGTGTAAATGGCTATACCACGCAAAAAGTCGAACTCATAAAGTTCATCAATTTGAAAATTGAGTCGAAGCAAGTACCCAATAAGTGCTGCCAAAGAGAATATGGTAAGATCGATCATCACAATAATCCATCTTGGCAGAACATTAAGGGTTTTAAACTTATTGAGCATTTCTCAACACTTTTCGAACTACTGATGCTATTCTATCGCGATCGGCATTGGTTAAATTAGAACCTGAAGGTAAGCATAATCCGCGTTGAAATAAATCGTGGCATACAGCACCACCATGCATTTCGGCTCCTTTATAGAGGGGTTGCATATGCATTGGTTTCCACAAAGGCCTCGATTCAATATTTTCTTCCAAAAATGCTTGCATGAAAACTTCTTTGTTCAATTTTTCATGGTCCTTGGGAAAAACCACAGTGGTTAGCCAGTGATTTGAAAATGACTGGTCTGAACTCTCTTTATGAACCGTGACCGGGCTGCCATCAAAAAGCTGGCAATAGAAGTTGAAATTCTTGCGCCTGAGCGCTACAAATTGTTCCAATAACTCCATTTGCCCTACGCCTATTCCGGCCAGTACATTGGAGAGACGGTAATTATATCCCAACTCACTGTGTTGATAGTGTACTGCCTGATCGCGCGCCTGGGTTGATAAAAAACGGGCCTTAATAATCCGATCTTTGTTAGGTGACAGCAAAGCGCCTCCTCCTGAGGTAGTAATAATTTTATTCCCATTAAACGACAGTATACCAAAGTCGCCAAAGCTGCCGAGTTTTTGTCCTTTATAGCTTGACCCGAGTGCCTCGGCTGCATCTTCTATTACGGCAATCTCAAATTCACGACAAACCTCTACGATTTCATCTATTCTGGCCGGCATGCCATACAAGTGCACTGGAATTACGGCTTTAGGTCGCTTTCCGGTCGTCTTAATCCGGTGCAGTATTACCTCACGCAGTAATTCAGGGTCCATATTCCAGGTTTCGGGATCACTATCTACCAAAACGGGATTGGCCTTTTGGTACAACACAGGGTTTATGGATCCGCAAAAGGTAAAGGACTGCACAATTACATCATCGCCAGGGCCAACGCCCAATATCTCTAAGGCCAGGTGAATAGCCGCTGTACCACTGCTAAGGGCTGCGCAATGAGCCACCCCAACATAACCAGACAAGACTTCTTCGAACTTATCGACCAAAGGCCCTAACGGAGCAATCCAGTTAGACTCGAAAGCCGATGCCACATACTTCTGTTCATTCCCGGCCATGTGGGGAGATGACAGCCAAATCTTACTCTTCTCCATTATTCAATCTAATCACTCGTCCCGGATTACCTACTACCACAGCATGGTCTGGCACATTACTGATGATTACCGCTCCTGCTCCAATAGTAGCCCATTTACCTATTTTAAGGTTAGGGATTATAGTTGCACCTGCGCCCACCTGTGTGCCCTCTCCCACCTCCACTGTTCCACAAAGGGTGGCATTTGGACTGATGTGAACATAATCACCAATCTTACAATCATGATCTACCGAAGCAGAAGTATTAATAATGGCATGATTCCCGATCTGTGTTGAGGAATTGATCACGGCCCCGGCCATTATAACCGTACCTTGTCCAATAGAAACATCATCGCCTAGAATTGCCGAAGGGTGAATGGCCCACCCATAGGTCAAGTTATGAAGGCCGGCAATCTTTTGCCGGATACTATTCGCACCTATAGAAATGATGTACTGTTTATCTAAAGCATAGTTGTGGCCAGTATCTGTTATAACTTCGTAGCCCGCCAACTCCTTTATATTCGGATTGGCATCAAGCAAATACTCAACTGCCTCGTCATTCTTCTCAAGAATATCGATGATTACTTTTGCATGGCCTGAGGCACCTATAAGAATCATGATTCGTTTCCTTTAAACTTTTCCATTGTCACTGAGCTGTTGGAGCTTATTCCCTCCCTCACAAAAACCTTCTTGACAGTCAAAAATAGGATTTTAATATCTAACCAAAAGGATAGATGTTCAACGTACCAAACATCTAATTCAAACTTTGCCGGCCAATCGAGGCTATTTCTACCATTCACTTGTGCCCACCCTGTAATACCCGGTTTTACATTGTGCCTTTTTGCCTGCTGTTCATTGTACAATGGCAGATACTCTACCAGCAAAGGTCTTGGTCCAACCAGCGACATATCGCCTTTTATTACATTAAGCAACTGTGGGATTTCATCAAGAGACAGTTTTCTCACCAACTGGCCAATTTTGGTAAGCCGTTGCGCATCGGGTAATAAATTCCCGAATGAGTCTTTCTTATCGTTCATGGTTTTGAACTTATAGATGCGAAATACTTCGCCATTTTTACCCGGCCTAAGTTGAAAAAAGAAGGGTTTTCCGGCATTGGCTAGAGTTAGCAGCGCGGTGGTGAGTATAAAAACAGGACTCAGCAATAAAAAGGCTGCCAGGGCAGCCACAAAATCAAAAGCTCTTTTAAAAAAATGCCTATACATCATTTAACTCCATGAAGTTAAGCAAACGCTCATTAATCTTATTGACATCGAACCTTTCTTTCGCTATTTCATAGCTTTCCGCTCCCATTTTCAGAACCTGATCGGGTTGTTCCATAAAATAAGCCATAGCATTTGCTAGAGCCTTTGCGTCCTTTACGGGGACAAGAAATCCATTTCTGTGTTCTTCGACTGTTTCTCTACAACCGGGATGATCTGTAGTAATAATCGGTTTTTTCATGGCCATGGCTTCTTGAATGGTTCTTGGAAGCCCCTCATTATAATAGCTGGGTAGCACAAAAACGTCAGCCGCTTCAATAAATGGCCTTACGTCACTGGTGGTGCCCAGGTAATTTATAACTCCAGAATTGTGTAAGCTATCGATCTCTGCTTTGGATATTCCTCCGGGATTAGGATCAATCCAGCCTAAGAGCTGTACCTCAAAAGCATGTCCTTTTTTACGCAAAATCTCACTTGCCTCAACAAGCTCCGGTATTCCTTTTTCTTTGATCAAACGAGCAATAAAAAGAAACTTAACCTTTTCAGGTATGGAGGGCTTACTTTTTAGACGATAGTATTCTAGGTCTACTCCTGTTCCTTCAATTACCTCCACCCTGTTTACATGACCGACCAGTTTATGCTGAACAAAAAAATCTTTATCGTCCTTGTTTTGAAATATCACTCCATCAACCGATTTCAAGGTATCTCGGTACAATTTTTTGACCAACCTGGCAATGGTTCTGGACTTGAAACTACTCTCATCAAAACCAGACCCTTTACCAGTTATTAGGGCAAATCGTTTCACGTTTCTGAACTTAGCGGCTTTTAACCCAAAAACAACGGGCTTGATAGTGTAGGCCAGCACATAATCAGGTTTTATTGCTTTAACCTGCTTTCTAAAGGCCATTAATGCCTTCAGGTCTTTTATGGGGTTTAGGCCTGTTCTTTCAAAAGAGTTAGATACGCATTTTGCTCCAATGGCTTCTACCTTACTTCGAGTATCTTCATCTATAAAAGGGGCCGCTGCATACACTTCAAAGTCTTGTACCAGCCTTTTGAGCAATGGCCCTCTAAAATTGATTAAGGAGGAAGCAAAGCCTCCAATAAGTAAAAATTTAGGCTTTCTGAAGTTCTGCAATTTCCTGATATCGTTTTTCTTGCTCTTCTCTTCTTTTCTTTCTCAAAAAGGCAATCCGTTTATCACTGTAAGCATATATAATCATGAACATAAACGGATATAGAATAATACGTTGCCGTGCAATTAGCCCTAAGTTCACCAGTGCTAAACCCGCACCCACAGCAAAAAGACCTATGAAAATAAAACAGAACGCAATCAGTCTATCCTTTCGGATCATAGAAAAGGATCTTCTTACTGCCCGCCAATTCCTAAAAGCCAGATACCATATGAAGTAGACATCGAAAAAGCTTATTATCTGAAGAAACCCTCCTACTTCCCAAGGGAAGGGTCTGAGCAAAATATTGACAGGAGCCTGAATAAACTTTAATGGCCCCTGTGACAGAGAAATTTCACTCCCTCCGTAGGACGATTTTCTTTGCGTTTGCTCAGCAAAATCAGTTACCTCGGTAACGTCTTCAACTCCTACCACAGAAAGAAAATAAAACGCTCCCACTACCGAGAGAACAAGAATGAAAACATTTTTAAAGGTTAGCTTCTTCAAGGTTCCTAAGAAGTATGCTCCGGCTAGAGCAAAAGCAAGCATAGCTGCCAACTGTGGTCTAACAAGATAGCACCACAAAAGGCCGAAAGCCATTACATAAATGTTCTGCTTTCTGCCTTTATCTACCATGCCGGTGAGGAAGACTGCCACGCCAAATATCATCCAAGTGTCTTTACTCACATTAGCTGTCCAAAACCAAAGTGAAGGGTACAATAAAAGAATATAGAGGTATGTTTTGTATTCTGCTCCGCCATAGGCCCTGTAGAACACTTTGGCAAAATAAAACAATCCAACTAGACATAACGCAGAGTACAAAAGCCATGTGCCTCTATAACTCTCCCCAACCAGCATAATCATTATTGCAGAAGGGTATCCTACAAAGTTTGTCCCTGTGAAAGCCGGTCCTCTCCAAACATCTCTATCGAAAAAAGGTGATAAATCAAATTGCCTGAAATACTCAGCAAAACGTTGTCCCCATCGGAAATATACTACTGGGTCGCCCGCTCCACCGTAAATAATAAAAACAACGGACGCATAAGCCAATACTCCAAAAATCCTTATCAAAACTGAATTAAGAATCATATTATGGAACTGGCCGGGTATGTTACGCTGACCAACGAAATAGATAATCAATGAAAAAAAGACTATCGAAATAATTAAACCCGGTATCTCAAATGGAGCCAAAGACTAGTTAATTAGAGGGTTAGTTAACTGGTTAAACTTATGATTTTCCTTTCGAATCAATAGCATCATTATGTGATTACAGGTAATTGCAGCACAGCTATCAATACCCAGTTACTCAACTAAGAGCATCTTTATAGAAGGAAATAGTTTCATCCACCATTCGTTCCAGGTTAAAATAAGACTTTAGCTTTTCATAAGCAGCTTCTGTAACGGAGGTTTGTCCTTCAGGGTCGTTCAAAACGCTTATAATCTGCTGACCCAGACTGGTCACATCATAAGGTTGAACGAGATATCCTGTTTTACCATGCTCCATCAACTCATTACCTGCAGGAACATCCCACGCGATCACAGGCGTTTTGGCCGAGAAGGCTTCAAGAAACACCACACCGAATCCTTCTGAAATAGAAGGTACTACTACTGCATCGGAGTTAGCCATCAATGCCCCAACTTCTGTACTATACCCCAGAAAATCGATATGTTCAGATAGCCCAAGTATTTCTACTTGCTCTTTAAGAGTAGCTTCCAGAGCTCCCGTACCTGCAATCAATAACTTAACCTCAGATCCAAAAACCCTAACTACCATCTTCATGGCCTCTATAAGAAACGTATGCCCTTTAAAGGCTACTAGCCTACCGGCAATAATCACCTGCTTGGAGGCTTTTTTAAACTCTTTTTTACCTTTATACAGATAATTATCAGGCATATCAAAGCCATAATGAATTAGCCTCATTTTCTCGGGTTTGGTTAATCCCGTGGCAATAAAGAAATTTCGTAAACCATTCGAAATTGTAAACGAAGCACACATTCGCTTCTCGGCCCATTTGCTTATAAGAAAATACGGGGTGCTCGATTGTTTAGAAGCATCAAAACCAAACTTAGACGTGAAGGTGTTATCATACCCATGTTTGGTTGAAACCAACGCGGGTTCTAACTTCATAAAGGTCTTTATAAGCGCTAAGTGTAAATCTGCGTGAATCAGATGGGTATGTACGATATCGTAGTTACCATCGTTGGCAATTTTCTTTATCTTCTTAAGTACCCGTGGGGTTGGGTATTTCCCAATGTTTACTTCAAAAGTTTTGACACCTAAAGCGTTTAGCCTTTCGATAAATACTCCTCCTTTGCCACCTTGATAATCTGTATATAGTCTAAGGAACTCCACTTCAACTCCTTTAGCCATTAGCCCGGGAATTACTTTGAGCTGGTAGTTCTCTGCGCCAAATATGCCTCCCTCCTTTTGAACAAATAGAATTTTCACTTCAAATACCCTTCCTCCATTAAAGTTTCAATCAAAACCTTGTTGAACTTCTCCACACCGCTTTGTTTTAAATGATGCAGGTCATAAAGGTCTTCTTTATAGTGCAGTTTCATTAGCCGACTAAAGTTAATGTAGTTCCCCAGACCACTAAAACGACTATCCACTTCATCATTATTAAGTATATTCTCAAAATAGGTGGAGTCTATTGGGGATTGTACCATCAAAATTAAATACGAACCAATACAGAAGAAAAACTACTGGCAGAAATATGGCAAAATCAAAGGAGTTAAAAAGCATAATATTTGGTCGAGAATCTGCTCACTTAAAATTATAATAGAACCATACTCTACACTAAAGTCTGCTTACTATACCAGGTAATGTTAAAATACTCGTGGTAAGGCAATACGTTTCTCAACCTTCAAAGTAATGGATTGATCCGCCTATTACTATTGAACTATTTGTAGATGAACATAAGCAAACCTAAAATTGACAATACTTAGAGTTTAACATACTATATGAACTCGCTACACCACCAATGGAGTTAATATGTCTTGCCAAGACACTTTAAAGGTCTCCATCCTAAACTTCTCTGCTCTTTCAACTCCTGACTGACTTAATTTGGCTCTAAATGACGGGGCATTCTTAATTTTCTCAATCCATTCGAGCATTTGGTTTTCATCTCCATTATCAAAATAGCAAATAGCGTCCCCCCCAACTTCCGTTATGCTCGAGTTTCTCGCAGCAACTACAGGACAACCTGAGGCCATAGCTTCTAAAACTGGCCAACCAAACCCCTCATGAATTGAAGGGAATAGTAAGCACAAAGCATTCTGATATAACCACTGAAGTTCTTCTTCATCAATAAAAGGTAAATGTACAAGTGGTTGATTAAAGCTATCAATGTTGAATTCCTCCGGAAGAGGGCCCACTTTTACTATTGGTAACCCTAACCGAGAGATGTGCTTAAAAGCCCACTCTAGATTCTTATACCAAGCATTGGTTCCAACCAATAAAAGAAAGTTGCCCTTTACGTTAGAGACTTCGTGTAACCTATCTTCTCCAATTCGATCAAACCAAGAGTCTTCCACGGGGTTGTGAATTACGTCTACCTTAAGACTATTGTCTACTCCTAAGAAATTTAAAAGCTCTTTTTTTGTATTTTGAGAAACCGTTATTATTCGATCAGCCTTACTTATCCTTCTATAAAGTATTTTCTCATACCAAAGTCTGACTTTAGACAATCGACCATTCATTATGTCATGTAAATCATGACAAACTAAGACATATGCTTTATTCGGAACGAGAAAAGTAAGAAAGACCAACTTCTCTGACGGGAGCAAAACGACTCTTGTTTTGTGGCTATAAATTTTCCAAGGCAAAATAAAAAGTTTGTACAGTAGAGTTTTAAAGCCTCTCGTATTAGCTGGTATCCTAATTGTCTCTACACCCAATACCTTTTCACAAAGAGTAGAGTATCTCCGCATACTCCACCCAGACCTATCATCCCTTACAATAAGTACGCTATTTCTAAACCCAATGGAATACATGCCTTACATATTTCTCTACGGAGTCGGCCATCAATTTCACATTGTTTTCTTCTGTTTGATTCCTTCTAAAGGTAGGCAGAATTACACCAGCAAATGACTTCTGATAAAACTCCATCATAAACTCTTTAACAGAGTCTTCCTGTATTACTACCCCATTTATTATTCTATCAATTGCAACTTTCAGTTCCCTTCTATTTTTCACATAAAAAACCCCTTCCAATGACCTATACCAACAACCTCCACCAAAAACTATTGCCGGTTTACCCCTTGCTATTGCCTCGAGACCAGCTGTACCAACAACCGTTGCCACAAACCAGCATTTGTCAAGCAATACAAAAGGGTCGGTTTCCAGTGGAGCAAGCTTTACTCCGCTCATTTCTTTTAAGGCCTTATAGTGAAACTCAAAGCGAGATAAATGTCCTTCTCTTTTAGGTATAAACTGGGATTTATGCTCCTTAACTACCAATGTGACTTCTCTGGGTAGACAACTTCTTAAAAGTTGTATCATGATTAGTTGTTCAACATATATACCTCCATCGGGAGAGGTCGTTCGCTCAGGTTGATAGTGCAACGGGATATAGATGAATTTCTCATCGAAGTTTATATCATAAGTAGAATAAACATCATACTTTCTTCTTAGTTTCTTTTGCTTTCTAAACCCTTTCCATTTAAGCCAGTACAACTGTGCCTTATTAATTTCTGATTCTTCCAGTGGGACTCCCCTTAGCTTCCTAACAGTTGAAAACTTGCTCTTGTCAAAAATTCTAAAAAAAGCCATGGCGTTTAGAAGCCTTTTTAAGGTCGCAAAAACAGCTCTTGTTTGGCTAGATTGGTTATGTAACGATTTTATTGTATCCGGAATACCTCGAGAATAGTCTCCTCTCTTGGATTCTATAAATTCAGAAATGGCTGTTTTTGCATGGCTGTCAACTTCCTGACTAAATTTAAACTGCCCCATTGTAGCAATAGGGTCATCGTAAATATCATTATAGATAAGTAGTCTCACCCCCAAGGTGGTATTCGGTTTAAACATTAATGTTTTTACACCGTTCTTTTTCAGTACCACATATAAAACATACTGTGCAACATGGTGTGGGATTTCGGTAAAAATCGCCAACTCTGGTTCAAATTTGGACAGAACGTTATGAGCGTAATTCAAAAGCTTCAGAAAGAAAAACTTTCGCTCATTGTACGAAAACCCATCTCCTGAATCTAGCCTATCCATCATTTTCATGGCCAAATCCATTTCGACCGCGTATTCACGAATCAGGTCTTCATCTATTCCTGCTGGAGCAAACAAATCCAATTCACCAACACTCTCACCTTTAATTATGCTTAAGTAATAATGCGTATAACAGTCTGGAAAATGCTTTAGTATTTTACCTTCCGTGACCCAAGTACAAACCCAGTAGCGTGGCTCCCAGTTAAGCCTCTTCTTCATTTCTTTTGCAAACCCAACCCAATCTTCTAGGTGAGACAAAGCATAGACTACATTCATAAAATCATTTTAACGTAAGAACCCTCTATAATCCATGATATTTCTTACCCAAAAATTCTGCAAAGGCAAAATCAAACATATCGTTGATATCAACTGAGCGAATAGTTGGCATCTCGTAACCCAGGCAATTGTCGCCAATAACCCTCCCCATATTTATGCAATCAATGCTTGTTAGATATATGGAGCCATTTCGTGTATAAGCTTTAGGTAGGTTTTGGTATTCCATAGCCTTCTCTTCTTCAAAGTAGGGCTTCAGCCCCCCTCCTTCCGTTAATCTCTTAAACTTAGATGGATGAAACTCGAAAGCTACCTGTGCCACACTAACAACACTATCCGGCCTTTTACTTTCAAAAAGCTCTAGACAATCTTGCACGTCTTTCATAATAGTGAAAGGGGAAGTAGCTTGTAAAATCAAAACCGCATCAAAACTTTCGTTTTTACAGCTCAACAAAGCATGTTGAACATATTCAATTGCTAAAGAATTATCCTCTGCCAGATAACTAGGCCTTTCAAGAGGGGTAATATTGTCGAAATTCCTACCAAACCTCAATACCTGAGGATCGTCTGAACTTAAGACAACTTTAGTATTGAAGGTGAATTGATTAGCAAGTTCCAAGGTATAGTTTATCAGAGGCTTACCACAAAGTTCCTTTACGTTCTTCCCTGGTAATCTTTTGGAGTTCTTTCTAGCAGGTATTATCGTTAGAATTTTCATTAGAGTAAAATGATAGCAAGCTTTATCTAAACAGTAGGGTTCCTAATAAAGTCACTACCCAAAACATTGTACTTGCCTAAGCGCTCTTCATTCAATTTAAAAATTGTGATATCTCCTGTTCTATCCCACTCCATGGAGAAATTTCGTTTAAAATTATTAGCCAAAAAACGTGCATTATTTGTTCTCCCATCAACCAGAATCGTAGTTCCGGGTAAAAGAGTCGGCTCCATTAGAAGTATGTCTCCACTATTCACGGTGCGCTCATCACATTGAAACGAAAGTCCACCTATGCTTCCTTTAACGGCCTTTGGGTCTGGCCCATCTAAATAAATAAAATCTGGTACTATGTCAGGCAGCTTATCGTAGTAACTACATAGTTGACCCTGATATGTTCCAATAGAAACCTCACTGAACGAAAACTCAACAATTGAGCTTAATTCGTTTGGTAAACGAGCTGAAGTCTTGTTTATCCATTTTTTTGAAGAATCGACCGAAAAACACTTAAACATGTACCGGTTTCTAACCCGTGGTTTTGACTGCAAAGCACCCCAATCATTCTTATTCTTTTTTAATGCATCAGCAATAATGAGTGTAGAAAAGCCTACTCCAAACTCCAGAACAGTAAAGGACATGTTCTTTCTAATCATTTGGTGTAGTCTTACAATATCTTCTAAGTTGGGAGGAATTGGCTCATTGATTCCTCCAGTAACCGCATCAAAAACATCCCGAGTATCACTCTGAGGCTCATTAATGTATTGGTCAAGTTTTTCGCGATAAAAGTACTCCTCTAAACTCTGGTCCTTCATTAATTTGGGTTTAATAGGTGATTTGTTTGTTTATAGTTAAATCCACTTTTGCAAGTATTTCGGCTATTCGCTGTCCGGAATAACCATCTCCATAGAGATGTGAAGCGGAGTAAGGCCCATGTGCTATTTGTTTTAAAATAGCGCTTTTTAGAGACTCAAAATCATGCTCTACATCAATAACGTTAGTTCCTCTTACTCTTCCGTTCTGTCGACTTCCTATATTAACGACCGGAACTCCAAGGTAGGCACATTCTCTAATCCCCACACTAGAGTTGCCAACTAGTACCATAGAATTCTTAAGTAGAGCAAGAAAATCTACTGGCTCCATATTTTTTAGAAAGTAAAACTTATTCTGACTTGACCTTTCCCTAAATGCTCTAATTCCTTTCGAGGTGCCATCCGAACCCGCATCAACATTAGGCCAGAACCAGATAACAGGAATGTTTAGAGATTCCATGACATTTAAGGTAAGCTCAACCTGACTTCTTGATTTTTCATATTCAGTTGTAACAGGATGTTGCATAACAACCGCATAAGGTGACTTATAGTCTACAGGCTTACCCACACCACCATACTTAGCGTCAAAACCATTGACTAATCCTGAAACATTACATTCGGACACCATTCGGGCAATATCAATCGAGGGACATCCTGTATTAAAAATCATCTTTGGATCTTCTCCCATTTTTATTAGTCGGGCCCTCGCATTTTCAGAAGCTACCAAATGGACATCTGACAGTTTTGATACTGCATGACGAACTTTCTCATCAATGTTTCCTGTAACCTCCCCTCCTTGAATATGGATCAACGGAATATTCATATATGATGCTGCAACTGCGGTAGCCATTGTTTCAAAACGGTCAGCTATTGTGACCACCGCATGTGGCGATAATCGCTCAAAAACTGATGCCAGCTCTATTATCCCAACACCAGTTGTACGTGCAGAGGACGTTAAATTCTCTCCTTCTAAAACATTGTATACTCGAGCTGCTATATCAAACCCATCCTTCTCAATGATTCTTGAGGCATTTCCATATCGTTCAAGCAAAGAGGATGCGGCCAAGACGACTTGTAATTCAATTTCAGGGTGCTCCTTCATTGCCAGCATTGCAGTTTTGATTCTACTGTAACTTGGTCTAGCTGTAACGACCACACATATTCTTCTTTTATTCAATGTCATCAATCTTTAGAAAACTATTCCTTGTTAAGCTCTTTTTCAGTCTCTTGCCCAAAACACTTTGATACTCACTGGCGTCAACACCTAAACCACTAGGTTTTTTGGTCTCCAAGTGTTCAATTCTCAAGATACTTCCTTTTGGCAAGTCTTGTCTAAGTGCTAAAGACTTCCCAAATAAGGTCTTGGACCTAGCCAACGGGGTATTGAGGCTTTTGTCAACTGGGTGCTCCAACATATTTTTCACCAACCCTAATGCTCGAACAAGTTCTTTTATTTGGTCAATGGTTAGTGAAGATGTACTATCAGGACCAAACATCCTCTTATCAAAAACAGCATGAAACTCAAAAACACGAGCTCCTAGGGTAGCTGCCGCAATACTGGGATAAATTTCTCCCGAATGATCTGATAGGCCAATGGCATAATTAGGAAATTCTCTTTTGAACTCCGTGATTACATTTATTCCAACTTGGTCGGTGGGTGTAGGGTATTGAGTGGTACATTGAAGTATGGATATGCTAGACTGACTTTGATCAAACCTTGCACAAGCCTCTCTTACTTCGTTTAATGAACTTAGCCCTGAGGACAATATAACTGGCTTATTTAACTGAGCTAACCTGTCTAACAACAAATAGTTGGTCATTTCACCAGAGCCAACCTTATAAACTTCTGTACCAATACTTTCTAAGAGTTCCAGTGCTTCAATAGAAAAAGGTGAAGACATAAAAGTTACTCCCTTTTCTTCACAGTGCTTTTTTATCTCACACCATTGTTGGTGAGAAAACTCCATTCTCTTCCAGTAATCAAATCGAGATTTATCTTCATAACTAAACGGAATACGAAATTCTTCAAAATGGCTACTTTCTGCAGAGGCTATGTGTGTTTGGAACTTAATTGCATTTACTCCGGTTTCTGCCAACGCATCAATGTAAGAGTGTAAAATCCCTAGGCTTCCATCATGCGCTTGCCCTACTTCTGCAATGATGAGATAATCATTATTTATATGCATTCCTATTTGTGTTTTATCAGTTCAGGTGATGAATTCCGCAAGTATCTTTTGAAGGCTATCCTCACCTACTCCATCAGGCTTTATATATCTTTTAACAAAACCATCTTTATCTTTCAAACTACTAAAGTTTATATCCATATGATCAAATGACCAAAAATTTAGAACGGTAATATTGAATTCTTCGCTGATAGACTCTTGCAAACCGGAATAGGTAATTTTAAATAAAATGGTTGGCTTCCAATAAACAGCCGGTATCACCATGGTCGAGTAAAACCCAAAACAGCCCAACGCGCTTTGAATAATCTGATTGAAGTTATCTACATGCCGAATGTAATGGATATTATCATGCTTCGGTAGCCAATCAGACTTATATGATTCTGGGTGAAGTTTGATGTACAAGGATGCTTGTTGGCTCAGGCAATAATCATTGAGTTTTTGGTAGAATCCTATCATGGCTTCTCTGCTAACAGTCTCTTCTCCAAACGAATTCTGGGCCAGGGCCTGATCAATATGAAGGTAAAAGGGCTTGTCCGTCAAAGGCTCTTCTTTTCTCAGATAATTCATTAGCTCATGACTACCTACATAGCTTATTTCATGTTCAGAAACCCTATCTGTTTCTCTATGTATTGTGGCATTAAATGGGCTATAGCAGATGTATTGGTTGGCCTTTTTAATAGAAAGAGGCAAATGTTTTGCTGCCCAATAGGGTCCAACCTTTTGTTGTAACTTAGTATAAATTGCTATTGATAAAAGTTTGAAACGATCGGTGCCTATAAACGATTTCTTTAGAAATCTCAAAGTACTAAATCCCTTTTGAGCCTGGGAGTCTTTGGTTTCCCTGGCGAGGCTATTCTTTCTCCAAAGTTTTTCTCTATTCCTGTAATCTTTATAGTTAGTAAATATACCATGTTGAAGAATGATGGTTCGAATTCCTCTTTTTTGAGCCAGATAATTAGTAGCCATGCTCAAGCCAGACTCTATGGACATAAATATCACTCCATCAGGTTTAACCTCATCTAAGAGCTCCTGAACAGAACTAAACTCTGACCAATACCGACATTCAAAGCAATCGGCAAAATTTGGTTCTTGAGGAAAAGTTGAAGGAATGAATGTAAACCGAAACTGGTCTTCAAGTTTATAAAATGTACTTACCCAGTCTCTCCTAATGGTGGGCCAAATGACTAAGAAATGTTTTTTCTCCTTCACCAACTTATTTGGCATTTAGAAATAGTAATCAAGTTCATTTTTTCGTCACGCTGAGGGAGGGTATTGCTTACAGAGCAAAAGACGATTGCAAGCACTTGACTACCTGCAGACGGGCTTATGGTGACGATAATCGATTAAAGTAGGTCTTCGATATTTATTCCACTTTGCTGAATTATCCACTCTACAAACTCTCGAAAAGCGCCTTCACCGCCTGCCTTATTGGTCACATAATGTACATGTTTTTTTATGTAATCTGGTGAATTGGCTGGAGCAGCCGAAGTACCTACTTTTTTAAGAAGTTGCAGGTCTCCCAGATCATCGCCAATGTAGGCAACATCTGTAAGGTCTATACCCATATCATCTACCAATTCCTGAGCCACCTTCACCTTATCTTGAATTCCCTGAAAGAGCAAATCAATTTTTAGCTTAGAGGCTCTTTTAGCTACTATTTGAGTGTCCTCACCGGTTATAATCCCCACGGGGATGTTCAACTTTCGGGCAAAAAGTACTCCGGCACTGTCAGAGGTGTTGAACTTTTTCCATTCATTACCTGTCTGGTCGTAGTACATGCCTCCGTCTGTCCAGACGCCATCGATATCGGTGAGTATAAGCTTAGGGAGCATAGTTTAGGAAGTTAATTATTTCACGCAAAGAGCGCTAAGGTTGCTACGCAAAGCTCATTGAGAATTATCCGCGTTCTCTGCGTATACTTTTCTTTGCGGCCTCTACGAGAAACATTTATAAATTATTCACCACACGGTGAATTTCGTTTTTGAGGATCTTTGAATTGAAGTTGATCAATAGACCCAGCTTCTTATCGGACAATTTTAAATAAGTCAATAACTGAGCATAGTGAACGGGTGCTAAGGTTTCGACTGATTTGACTTCTACAATCACTTTATTTTCTATCAACAAATCAACCCTATAGCCTACATCCATTCTAACCTCTTTATAATGAAATGGCAAAGGTAGCTGCTGTTTTACCTCCAAGCCCGATTCCCGGAGATCATAGGCAAGTGCATTTTCATAAGCTGATTCTAACAAACCAGGACCTACATTTCTATGCAGGTCTATTGCTGTACCGATTATCTTATATGAAATTTCATTTTCTGTCATGTGCTTATTTCACGCAAAGGCTGCAGAATTTTTCACGCTAAGAGCGCTAAGAATTCTTAAGTACTTTGTGTTCTTTGCATGCATTTTTCTTTGCGATCTCTGCGTGAACTTAAAAAAGCATTTCTTTATAAATCACTTCATCGGCTGGCACATCTTGAGTGAGTACTTTTCCGAGTACCTCGTTCTTCTGAGCCCATTGAAATCCATCTCCAGGACTAAGCAGGTGTACATCATTCTCTGTCACCACTTCTCCTTTTTTCATATTTCTTTTGGTAGCAATGCTTCTCTCCAACTTCACCTTGGCCAGTTCTACGGCTTCACTTCTCTCCTTCTTCATTTCACCAAAAGCCATTTCAAGGTTTCGGATATCTCTAACCATTCTACGCATTCCATCCGGAGCCAACGAGCCGGCCTGATCTGTCCCTTTCATGGTTCGGTCCAAGGTAATGTGCTTTTCTATGGTAGTGGCTCCCATGGCCACCGCGGCTAAAGGTATGGCTATTCCTATGCTATGGTCGGAATAACCGACTTCAAAGCCTGCATAGCGTTCCTTTAAATAATGAATGCTATTGAGGTTGATGTTTTTGTATTCACTCGGATACTGCGACAAACAATGTAAGATGGTTATCTTATTGTGATGCTTAGTAATTACCTCCAATGCATCGTCTATCTCTTCTACTCCACCCATGCCTGTAGAAATAACCATTGGAATTTTGGTTTCGGCCATAGCATTGAGTAAAGGCAGATTGGTAAGGTCACGACTTGCTACTTTCAGCCTGTCAGGGGTAAATAGCTTAAGCATGCTTAAACAGCCAATAGCGCAGAGCGTCTCTACAAAATCCAGCCCCTTTTCTTTAGCATACTGATACAATTCAAAATGCTGCTCATCATTGAGCTCAAGCTTGGCTCTGTGCTCTCCATAGGTCTTTCCAAAGCTATGTGGGCTATTATAGGGTTTTGCCATGGCCGAAGCGGATAGCTCTTCTGCCAAATCTCTCTTGGTCAGTTTTACGGCATCCCAAGGTTTTAATTCCAAGCCAAAGAGTTCATCCTTAACAGGTTGAGCGGCTTTATCGATTAAGAGTTTGGCTAAATCTACAGAGCCATTATGGTTCTGTCCTATTTCACCGATTAAGTAAGTATGAGGCATATTCTAAAATGTTCAATGTTTAACGTTCAATGAGCATATTATTAAACACTCACTTATTGAACTGATCAATTCCTTGACGCATGACCGATTTAATATTGGGGTTAGCGTCAACTAATTCAATTAATTGCTCGAGATTAGCCTCTGAACCAGCTAATTGGAGCAAGCTATGCATATTTTGGAAATCGTCTGGCGTGTCGATAGTAAACCTAAGGTCGCTTCGTGAAACAACAGTCTCAGGAGCTTGATCGAGCTTTATCTTGAATTGTTCAGAATTTCCGTAAATAAAGTTAGTCACATGCTCTGAATAGAATTTTTCCTCAGCATGGGTTTCAAGAATTTCCGAAGCTCTTTCCAATGCACCTAACCTTACTCCCTCTACAAAAAGTCCCCAATGGGTTTTTATAGCCGGAATACCAGAATGGTTACAAAAACTAATATAGTCTACCCCCTGTGCTAAGGAATTCAGAAAATACGGAACCTGATCGGACTGAATAAATGGATTATCAGAACAAACACGGATCAGGTTCTTAGCCTGGTATTGCCTGGCACAATCGATAAAACGCTTTAGTACATTCTGCTCATCTCCCCTAAAAGCCTCTACGTTGTTCCTTTTGGCCCAATCGACAATGGCATCATCCGATGGATTTACAGTGGTAGCCACAACTAAAGGAGTACCTAATCTCCGAAATTTCTCGAGCTGCAAATCCAGCAGATTCTTTCCTTTCCATATTGGCTGTAACACCTTACCGGGAAGCCTGGTAGAGGACGTTCTGGCTTGTATAATTATGAGATTATGAGGCATAAAGGTCTTCAATTACCTGCTGATACAGTGGAACAACCTCTTCTGAAGAGAATCGATTAGCCAAGTGAACACAACTCTTCGATACTCTCTCAAGTAAAATCGAGTCGTTCAACAACTTCTCCACGCAGAAAACCACTTCTGAAAAAGAAGAAACTACAAAACCTTCAGTATGATTAATCCATTCCTTAGCGCCATAGGAGTCGTATACTATGCTTGGTATTCCAAGAGCTGCGCACTCAATAGTCACCTTTCCAAAACCCTCTGACCTGGAAGGAAAGAAATGGAGATCTACGTCTTGTAGAACATCATGAAAATCGTCATGATTTACCATGCCTATGTATTCTACATTATTGGTTTTTAGCTTTTCCTCATACTGTTTAAAATCTCCTTTTCCAATTACTTTAAAGAGCAAATGGGGGAACTTATTTGCTAAATCGATAAACTCATTCAAGCCTTTGCGATGAAAGTCATTGCCTATAAAAACAAGCTTCTTAAGTTCACTCCTAACTCTGTAGTTAGATGAAAAGAAGCGAATATCTGTGGGAACAGGTAATATAGGCTTATCGTAGGTCAATTTATGATGCTTAAAATTATACTCTCCTACAAAATTTGTGATTGGATGATTCTGATCACAATATCTATAGTAATCAAGAACATTCTTTAGCTTCTTTCTTGGTACTGAAAGAGCCGTCTTCAAACCCACTTCATCAATTATATTCTCGATAGTCTTAAAACTCTTACGCTTAAAAAGTCTGACCAAAAACAATTGCCACCTGAGAAAATCGGCCCTAGGCAAATACACTACGTCAGACTTGTATATACCCCAAACATACCCCAGAAGACCTGTTAACTTAACCGGATAGGAACACTGAAAAACCCTTAACCCATTTGAAGATATCGTCTCGAGATTTCCATGCTTTATGGACAGAGTGTATACCTCGAATCTATTTTTATCCAAATGAACAGCTAGTTCTCTACAGTTTAAGTTTTGGGCATTGGTCTGATTAATAAAGCCCCCTAAAAAAACCTTTATTTTAGTCACTTAAGTAAACGTCTTATAGAGCCTGCCGCATAGAACCTGATCATCCATGACAGAGTATACCAAATCATGGCCAGATTTCGCTGATAAACTGCCACTTTCAATGTAGTTATTGCATAAGGCCGGAAAACTCTTTGCAAGGCTAACACATATGTATACTCGCTGTTCTTATTAATCCGTTCAATAGCCTTTAGTTTCGTTCTACGATAATATAAATTACCGGCTTCGTCAGACTTAGACTTAATGCTTGCAGTATGCATACGATAGTGGCAATGAACCTTATCCAAAATTTTGAATTTCGGCATTCCGGACATTAAACGTGTATAGAACTCAAACTCTTGATGTCTCTCCAAACTCGGGTCAAATGCCAATTTCTGTTCTTTTAAAAAAACAGACCGAAACATCGGGCCTGGGGTAAAGAAAATGGATTTTTCCTCTAAAAATTCCTCAAATGTTTGCGGATAAAACAACCGCTGGTCAGGATAACTCAGTTGGCCATCACTCAACAAAAAAGCGGTCTTAGATACTACAAACTGTAGTTCCTTATCCGCATCCAGTTCCTGAACCTTGTCTGACAGTGCCTCTCTCAAAAGTATATCATCAGAATCGAAGAACTGAACGAACTCTCCTTTTGCTAAATGAAGGCCATAATTACGACAACTTGGAGCACCTTTGGCATAAGTGTTAGGCCTGCATAACAAGCAAAAACGTTCGTCTTTGAGCGCAAAATCCTTAACCAACTCCTTGGTGCGGTCAGAAGAACCATCATCGACAACTAAACACTCAAAATCTGAGAACGTTTGATCAGCAATAGACTTAAGCGTTTCCAGAATTAATCTTTCTCGATTAAACGCGGGAATTATAACACTTATTCTAGGGGGTGTACGTATCAATTTTTACTACCAAGCAGCCTTTTGAGTTTAACAATAAGTCTTTTGAGTTTGATAAACAGATTGGTGGACAAGACTTTGTGCAGAGAGTACGTTCTTATGGGCTGATCCAAGCCAAACTCCTTCCAGTTTGTTTTCCTAACAAGTGTTAATTGGTTTCTTGCAGCATTCAGTTTATTCCTTTCATGCACATGCTCTATCCAGTATGGTTTATCGGTTACAGCAACCACCTGCTCTGCCGTACTCCAGTCCCGATGATTTCTATCCATAACACTTCTTGCACCCGAAGAAGACTCTATGAGCGATATAAATGGATTGAAGTAATGGATATAGTTCCTCACTTCGAAGATTTTAGATTTATTGATTAGCTGATAACCTCTCTGCATATCAATTACCAATTGGCCCGAAGGTTTGGCCTCCTCTTTAACTCGTTTTATAAAGTCTCTGTGAATAAGGTCATCATTATCGATTCTTGAGGTAATGAGGTAGTCGGTATTAGTTCGTTCCATCAGCTCTCTTCTTAAAGAAGGAAGAAAAGATCGAATTCCATCCACATATATGGGACAGAACTTGGGATATTTTAACACCAAATTCTCATTCAAAGCCTTAAACTGCTCCGGAGTGGTTGTGTCAAAGAATACCAACCAAGTGAAGTTCTGATCAGACTGGTTAAGTACTGACGGCCAACAATAGTCCATAAAAAGTCTGAATCTATGCTCAAGCCAATCTGTCTGATTCACCTGATATCCATCTCTGGTAGTGGTCCAATCATCTACCCTAATGTTGAAGCGAGTAATTAAAAAGTGGTTCAAGACGGTTAATACAGATTAAATTTCCTTAGAAGACCAATATAAGCTTCACCCATTTTTTCAATCGAAAAATTGTTGCATACATGTAAACGGTTAGCAGTAGACAATTCCTTTCTTATGTGTTGGTTATTAACCAGTATATCTAGTTTACTGATGAATGCCACTTCATCATCTCTTTCAAACAAGTACTCTCTGTTTTGGTCGGAAATTATTTCTTCGATACCGGGTATCTTACTGGCCACAATGGGTAGCCCCATGGCCATATATTCCAATATGACATTAGGACACCCCTCAGACTTAGTAGCCAATAGACCGATATCTGATTTCTTTAATAGATCAACTACATCATTGGTTGTTTCTATAAATTCAACATTTGCTTTGAGTCCTAATTGCTCTGATAACAACCGGGCCTTCTCAAAGTTGGTTACACACATATCCCCACCTCCAAGTCCAACTAATTTTAGTCTTACTTGCGACTGAAGTTTCTGAGGCATTCTGGACCAAGCCTGTAACACAAACTCATGCTCCTTCTCAGGAAAATAGTTAGCCACCATTGTAATTACCAAAGGCCCGGTTTCCGACCTGGAGCATGCCGAAAACTTCCTAAGGTCAATCCCATTGGGTATTACGCTTATTTGATCCAAAGGCACTCCTTTCATTAAATGAATCGCGCGTTTTCCATGAAAAGAGTTCGCTACATAAATTGGGTTCGCCTTTCTCTTTAATCGGTTAATTAGGCTGTTTGACTGCTTTCTGGGATTCACATGCCCCCCTCTTTCAAAGCTAAACGTACCTCTTATAAGAGTAAAGGACACTAATGGATTAATGAATGTGTCGAGGTTTTTAGTGTATGGTAACAGTACAACCCTTCCTTGTCGTATTAAGAAACTCCAAAGTAGAAACCAGGTTAAAGACTTACCGAAAATACCCTTGGACTCATAAGACCAAATACGCTTGCCTAGCTTTGGCCTAAACTTATGTTGAATTCCAACCTCGTCCAGTAAGGCCGTATACTGCGAATCCCTGGTAAGAAATCCGTAAATAACAACTTCAAAACCATACGCCAACCTCAGGTACCTTGCTAAATAATAAACCTGAGTTTGAATCCCTCCAAATGTGAGATTGGGTACAAAAAAAATTATAGGAGACAATTCAAATTGAATAAATACAAAATATAAAAGACAGTTGAGGTTTTAAACTTCATGAAAAGGCCAGTGCTGGACTCCATTTAGTTTTCATAATAGGAGCTAAATCAACTCATATATATTTAGATTATATAATTTCAGTAATCAACCATTTTTCCATTCAGACAGATCGTAATCTGTATTAAAAAACAAGAACTCTATATGGTCCCCCTTATTTCCTCCTTGAAACCTTGTCAGTTGTCTAAGGATATAACTAGAGTTATTGACCGTTGCTTTAAGGTCAATAATCAGGAATTCAAAATCTTTTTTTTCTTTTCCTCGATTTGAGAAGTAATAAATTCCATGCATCTGTCAACCACATATTCTTGGTACCACTCCGAAGCTTCTAATCCAATATTTTTAAGTGATTCTGAATTGTTAATAGCCCATTCTAATCTATTATAAATCTGATCCTCAGTAGTTGCATTAAGCAGCGGATAAAGCTTATCGAACTCATTTGAATAATTAGAATCTTCTCTATAACCCAAAAGAGGTTTCGCCATTGCCATTGCCTCATATGCTACTCCACTACCCAAAGAACTCAAGTTAAACTCACCTGCCACTAAGTCAGCCAGACTCATACAGACCATTAACTCCTTTCTAGATGATTTAGGAAGCCAAATCACATTACTACTTATTCCTAACTTCTCGATCAAAGCCTTGGAATGATAGACATCAGGACCATATTCTAAGAATATTGCTTTGAATCTTTTAGAACTATACTTGTTTACCAGCCTACTAAAAGCTCTGATTAATCGATCATTAGCCTTTAGGGAGTAGTGGTCAATTGATTCATTGCCCTTTGAAACCCAGTATTGTCTTACATGGGACATTATTACAAAGTCGGAATTCTTTAAAAGCCCCTTTAACAACCTTAGCCAATGACTTGAGTTATAATATTGCTCTATAGTATTTGGGTTGAATAAACGATTATAAACAATTGGAGCACTTACTTTTTCCCATTTGTTATTCACAGATAATTTAGAAATCGGAGTCTCCAGTTCTTTGTTTCCACAAATAATTGCACCACTACTCTTAATTGATTCAATTTGGAGTCTTGTAAATTCAACCTTGTTAGTAAGGGCATCTTTACCCAGAATTTTTCTCTTAAACAATTGGAACAAATATGCTTTTACACCTTTAGGGGGAGTCCAAAATGGAAGTAGATAAAGATCTGAACCATATGGAATGAAAATATCTACGTTTATCTCTCCTTTCTTTAAAAAGGCCATTCCAATCCCTTCAGCAATGACAAAACTAAACCCATCTAATTGTTGCTTTATTAACTCTTTTGAAACTTCAGATATTTTTTCTTGTCTCCAATCCAAGTAAGTGGAAAAAGACTGATACTCTATGTCAAACGTATCATTCTGAGGATGGAAATGATCGATCTCATTGAGAAAAAACAAATGTGCATTATAACCTCGATCTCGTAAAAACCGGACAAGACTAAAATTATTATTATTCATGTTACCGATACAAGCAATCTTAAACTCACTCATTTGATAAGTACTTCTTTAATTCCGTTCGATCTGGAAAATTGACTAAAACCCCCATTCCCTTCTTTTGATATACCACCATACTTCCTAAAGCCACAGCTGAAGCTTTTGCATCCTTTACGGCAGCCGATATATCTTTAATAGACCCTGCACCGCCATGAGCTATTACAGGTATATTTACTGCGTTGGCTATTCTACTAACCAAACCAATATCGAAGCCCTCCCAGGTTCCTTCTTGATTTATTGAAGTCAGCAGAATCTCACCTGCACCTTTTTCTTCTACTGATTTAGCCCATTCCAAAGCAGAGTATCTTTCTGTTCTGGTTCCAGAACAAGAATAAACCCTCTCTCGACCAAACAGACCCTTTTTTACGTCAATCGAAACAATCAGGCTTTGAGAACCAAAGTATTCAGAGATTTTAGTGATCAGTTGAGGATTTCGAAAGCTAGCTGAGTTCAAAACAACCTTTTCAAATCCCATAGCCAGAATTCTTTTTGCCGTTTCAAAGTCTTGAATTCCTCCTCCATACGAGAGTGGCATAAAGCATTCATTGGCCACTTGCTTTAGTACTTTAAAATCAGGGGTGGTTTTGTTCCTTGTATTTCTTATTCCTAACAAACAAAGTTCATCAACTTCTAATTCATTAAAAATTCTGGCTGTATTGGCAAAATCACCGATATAGGAAGGTCTCTTAAATTGTATTGTTTTTACCAGGTTTTGATCGAGAAGCTGAAGGCAAGGGATAATTCGGGTTCTTAACATATCAGATTTTGGCAAAGTTCTCAAGTAACTTCATCCCAAATCTATGGCTTTTTTCAGGGTGAAATTGTGCTCCATAAATATGCCCCCTTTGAATTGCTGCATCGAACTTTTGTGTTCCGTGAACGCAGGTAAGAATGCTATCTTCAGGATTATTGGTGAGTACTTTATAACTATGAACAAAGTAAAAACGTGCATTCTCATCAAACTCAGAGACGTTTTCTATATCTTGAGTCAGAGGTGAAGGATTGGACTTAGTTACTTCATTCCACCCCATATGAGGTATCTTTAGTCTTAGTTCCTTATTGAATTTGACTGTATTTGCATCGATAAAACCTAAGCCCGGAAGTACGCCTTCTTCGCTAGAATTGGTCAAGAGTTGCATCCCTAAACATATACCTAAGATTGGAGTACCTTCTTTTAAAACCTTACGATTCAGGACTTCTCTCAAACCAGTTTGGTCAATTCTTTTTATAGCCATATCAAAAGCTCCAACCCCGGGTAGAATAAGTTTATCTGAATCATCTATATCCTCCAGTTTTTCACTAATCCTTGCAGGTACACCTATTCTCTTGAGCATATTGAGCACTGAGCCTAAATTGCCCATTCCATAATCGACAATTGTTATCATGCCATTTCAGACTTATTACAATACTTCAGATAAAAACTCATAGGGACTAAATTTTTATTCGCAAGTATTTTAAAAAGAGGTTTCCAGCGCTCAAACTTATGTTTGTAGGTTTTAAAGTCTTTATAAGTTTTTGGTGGCCTATTCATGATTTCGATAAAATCCTGATCAGAAAGCCCCATTCTTTCTTTAAAATAGTCCAATAAAGAATCTTCTAAAATTGGCTTCGAGGCGTATTCCTTCAAAGCTTCTTCTCTAGACATTTTGCCGCTCCTTACAGAAGCTGACAGGCTATTATTGCGCTGATCGAGTTGAAACTTATTTGGTGTATAATAACTGTGATGAAAGGCTGTCATTCGATTCTCTAAATGGTGTCCTCCATAATAAACCCAGTCAAACTCATTTTCTAAGAATGCTCTGGCATCCTCCTTTGAATATTGTAGATACCATAATGGCCTGATCTTTCTGATTCTTTTAAAAACGGTCCAATAGAGGAATTTCCAAAAAGTCATATTAGGAAATGTCTTCATTTTTAACTTTCCAAACTTCTTGTGAACGCTTTTGATATAGCCACCGTCAACATAAGCTTTACTTAGTGGAGAAACACCCTCGGCAATAAAAGAATGACCTTCAAAAACATACTTTATATTATACTTCGCTGCTGCTCGGTACATAACTTCAGCAAGCGCTATGTCCGTTGGCCCATCAATTTCAGGCACACTTGCTTTAAAAAAAGACAAGAAAATATCATCACTCTCCTTATTGTCACAAACATGCGTGTATAAATCTACTTCTAATTTTGAAGTTACTTTTCTAATGTTTTCTGTGGCAATAGCAGTATTCCAAGTATTATCATAATGCACTGCCAAAGGTCTTAATCCATATTTCTTTGCTAGGTAAAGCATATATGATGAGTCTGTACCTCCACTAACACCTACAGCAACGTCATACTTTTTCCCCTTACCAGACTTCTTTATCTCCTCTACTATCGTGTCGAACTTCGACTTTCCAGAATCTGTTCCGGTTCCATATTGCAAACTTAAATCCTCAACCAACTTACAGTAATTACAAATTCCGTATTCATCAAATGAAATATTCGATATTGTTTCATCGTAAATGCATCTCTTGCAAACTTGCAATCCTTCCTTTTTTAAATCTCTTCCGAGATATTTATTCACCATTCCAATTAAATTAAATCATGTTCGTCAATAGGTTTTTTCTCTCTAGTAATCCTAATCAGGAGTTTTTCTCCAGCGATTTTGAAGAATGCTGGATAATCGTCATAATCACAGGCTCTGATTTCATTATATAATTCCAATAAACTTTTTTTAGGATCAACTTCAGAGTCATTTGGAGTTCTGATTTTATTATATACCGTTGCCTCAGCTTCATTTTGTGGAATTCTTACTTCCTTTCCTTTTTCAATTTGATGAATAACCTCTAAAATCATCTCTGGCTCAACTTCTCTAGCTTTGCGAAAAACACTCTTAGTTGTATCAAACGGTGTTACAGGGAAAGCCTTTTGCAAAAGAATATCCCCTTTATCCATTTCTGGAACAAGTTCGTGAATCGTCACCCCACTTTCTTCTTCACCATTGATAATTATATAAGGCCCACTTCTATATCCTCGATATTTTGGCAACAACGTTGGGTGTACATTAATTGCAATCCTTTTTGCTGTTTTAATACATTTTTCATCAATAACATAACTAAAACCGCAACTTAACAATATATCAAAATCCAGTTTCTCTAGAGTCTGGAACACTTGATCTTTATCGATACAATAAACTGGAATTCCATGTTCGTGAGCAGTAATAATTATATTGAAAAATCTCCTATTACTCTTGGTTGGTTTAGGTGTAACTACAGCAACAATATTTACATTATTTTCTAACAAATGTTTTAAAGCTAATTCTCTAGCACCACCCGACATAAAAACTACTTTCATTTCGAACACAGTTTATCAAATGGTAGAACATAAAACCCCGCGTATTCTTCCAAGAGCATTTTCCGATCCGCTTTATAGATATCCATATTTCTAATATTGATGTAATAATCATAACGGTAGTCTTCAGTACCCCACCTAGATTTGAACTGATAAACCCCATCCTGAGAAGGCCAAGTGCCCCCCCAATTCCACATTTCAAAACCCTCTTTTGAGGCATCAAGCATGGCTGTGCATATAATTAAAGAAAGTGCTTGTAAATGTCTGAACTCTTTAACCACGACTGGTGTGTAGTATTCAACACATTGATTGTAATAAAGCACTAGAAGTGCTGCAATGGGGGCACCTTCATATCGTGCAATATAGATTCGATAATCTTTATCAGATTCAAAGACTTCCTGAATAGTTTGAAAAAACTTCGGTGGCTTAGCCAAACCTCCAATAGATACCATGTTTTCTTTATGAGTCTCCTCTAAAAACTGAAAGGCATCATTTTCTACACCAACAAAAACACCGCTCTTAATAGATTTGCGGATTGTATTTCTGGTCTTGAAGTGAAAAAGAGTCATTAATTCTTCAAGATCATTAAACATGCCCTCAATTTTTGTGAATTGCCCAATCCTATAATCATTCTCATCAGCTTTAAGCTGAAGATAGTTATACTCTCTATCCAACGGGTTTTCTACTATTGTAGATGCAGCAATATTATTTTCTACTAAAAAGTGTGAGTATTTCTCAATTAGTTCATTTGCAACCTCTACACTTTTAGCAAGAACTCCTCCGTTACTACCATAAAACGGCAAAGAGTTAACCACCTTACCTAGAGGTCCATTTGCCACCATTAATGGTAAAACACCTACAACCTTCCTTTTATCAAGTGCCACAATATAGTGAGCCCTACACCCTAGCAAGGACTCTAAAAACCTTTTGAACTTCACAGAATGGTAGATCAATGAGTTAGGGTCATTACTCACAAATTCTTCGTATTCATCATGTAGTTCAGAAGTGAGAAATTTGATTTCCATTCTCTAAAATTTTCAATGTTTCTTTGACAACCATGTTCAAACCGTCATCGGACAAGCTTGGGTAGATAGGTAATGAAATAGTTTTCATGAGTTGCTTTCTGGAATTAGGAAGATATGGCTCCTCAACAGTTTGGCATAGAAGTGAATCTACTCCTTTTCTGTAAGCCACTTTTCTATTACCCATGAATGGGGTATCATCTTCAACTAGAATTGGAAATCTAAAATAGCAGCCGCATAACTCTCGATAAGACATAGGCAGGTAGTTTGAGAAATTATCCAGATAAACCGTGGCAATTTCTAATCTTCTAGCAATGAATGTTGAAACATTTCTTAGTTGAGAAAGGCCCAAAGCACAATTTAGATCACTTAATTGATCTCCTAAATAGAACTGATCCAATTGCTCAAGAAAATAAATATCATTACTAGCAATAGCCCCACCTTCACCCGTTGAGAGGTATTTAGTTGAATTAAAGGAGTAAAATGCACAATCGCTAAACTCGCAAACCGTATTATCATCAAAATCTCTTGGCACCACTCTATGACAGCTATCTTCAACAATTTTAATATGACCACCAAGCTTCTTCTTCAAGCACTCAATTTCTTCAAAAGGAAAACCAAAAGTATGATTTACCAATACCACTTTTGTTCTTGGACTCACCACCTTTAAAATTTCTTCAATTGAGCTGTTCCAAGAAAAAGGAGCGTTATCATAAATTTTTGGAATGGCACCTAGCACTTTAATTGGGCCAAGAAGTGTATTACAGATATAATCAGGAATAGCAATTTCATCTCCAGCTTTTATACCATAAGCAAGAAGTATTTTATAAAAAGCCATTGTACCACTAACAGTAAGCCTAACACCTCTCACTCCAATGAATTTAGCAAACTCAACAGAAAAGGATTTATTCAATTCACCTGCAGTTAGATTGCCTGATTCAAGACATTTGAACACTGAAATTTTATCTTCATTGCTTATAGTTGTTCGTGAGTGCGTAACCATTACTTTTCTAAACTTCTTAATCCAAAAAGTTTCTACACCACCATTCAAAGTTCATAAGAGACCATATAAGTAACCGATGATTAATATGCTGGTCTGTATGTTCCTTTACTATCCGTTCAATAAAAGCTGGGCTTATAAATTCCGTAGAAACAGTTTCCTTTTGATTCAAAAGAAGTTCCTTGACATAGCCAGCATTTTCTCCTCTGTACCAACTCTCATCAGGTGCCGAAAAACCTTGTTTTTTACGATCAATAATCTTAGAAGGAATATAGTCCTTCATAGCCTCTCTAAGTATTTTTTTTCCGTCATCAAAACTTCTATACCTCGCTTTCATTGAGGTATTCTCATCAATCCTATTAATCTCTTTTGAAAGATTACCCAGTTTGTATTTGACTGGAATTTTTTGTGCAAAGTCTACCAGATCGTTATCCATAAAAGGAAAACGTTCTTCCAGCCCACTAGCCATAGCTAACTTGTCTCCCACCAAAAACAGCCCGGGAAGAAAGGTCTTAGCCTCAAAGTATAATGAATTCTGAATATGAGCTTCCGGACTGTCGTACCGAAGGGTCTTGTTAAAGGTAAACACTCGTTCAAAAACCTCTCTTGGCTCTTCCAGGTTAACTCGTGAAAGTACATCAGGCTGAAACAAGTTGGTCTTATCCTCATCGGGTACCAATCTCTGCCAAAAAGCATAGTACTGATCAAAAAAATTCTGCTGACTTATCGAGTCAAAAATCCTATAATATCTCCATGGATATCCACCGAAGAGTTCATCGCCACCGGTACCTTGCAAACAAACCTTAACGAATTTGGAAGCCAATCGTGCTATGTAGTAATTGGGGTAAGACATGCCCACCCTTAAGTCTTCCAAATGGTAAACCAATTTGGGTAATGACCAACGCAAATCACCGGCATTCATCACTTGTTCAAAGTGCTCGGTTTTAAAATAGTTAGCCATTAACTCTGCGTCTCTCCGTTCATCGTAGTTGGCTTCTACTCCGGTAACTTCGCTCATATCAAAGCCGCAAGTAAAAGTAGAAATTCGGGGGACATACTTTGAGGCAATGGCCGTAATAGTGCCTGAGTCCATTCCTCCCGAAAGGTAACTACCTACCGGTACATCGGCTATCATCTGTCTGGCTACAGCCTGTTCCATCAACCTTTCGGTCTCCTGCTTGGCTTCTTCAAATGTCATGGATTTATCAGGCTTAGTAAAATCATAATCCCACCAAGATTTATGTTTAACTACCTGCGAATCTTTATCGATTATCACCGTATTGGCCGGTGGCAGCATGGTGACTCCCTTAAACAGAGTTCTATAGGTAAATAGGTTTTGAAAGGTAAAATACTCGTTCAAAGCCCCAAGATCTATTCCCATCTGGTAGTCAGGATGTTTTAAAATGGCCTTAATCTCCGAAGCAAAAACAAGACTCTTTCCATTAAACCAATAGTACAATGGTTTAATGCCGAATCTATCTCTGGATAGATATAGTTTCTTCTCTTTTTTATCCCAACAGGCAACAGCAAACATCCCATTTAACCTCTCCAAATAGCCAACACCGAAAGCACTAATCCCTTCCACAATTACTTCTGTATCGGTATTGGAATGGAAGGTGTGTCCTTTAGCCCTGAGCTCTTGTCTCAGTTCCAGGAAATTATAGATGCAACCATTGAATACAATTACGTACCTGTCGTCTTTGGATGACATGGGTTGGGCTCCTTTGTCGGAAGTATCCAGTATGGCCAATCTCTGGTGAACCAGACCCATATTATCGGCCAGATAGGTACCATTGCTATCGGGGCCACGGTGAGCTATTGCCTCGCCCATTTGCCTAAGCAACTGTACTGTAACTGGCTTTTGATTAAGATTAAATACTCCAGCTAAGCCGCACATTAGAAAATTTGCTTGAGACTCTGAACCACGTATTCAAAATCTTCTTTTGTCATTCTATTATGCAAGGGAATGGCCATTGAATGGTCATTGGCTATTCTTGCCCCAGGAAAGTCTTCTGGCCTGATATTGTATTTTTGACTATAGAAATTCAACATATGGACTGCGTGTGTGCCCGGGCGTGTAGAGATTCCCATCTCCTGAAGCTTCTCCATAATCTTATTCCTGGAAAAAGGAGCTTTACTTTCATCGACTAAGGTGACGAAACTCTGCCAACCGTGTTTATAGTCAGCAGGGAATTGCGGAAGGCTTAACCATTCAATGTCGGAGAGTTCATTTCTGTAGTACTGTGCCCAATTCTCTCTCTCATTGATGAACCTATCCAACTTTGCCAACTGAACAACTCCAACCGCTCCTTGCAAATCTGTCATTCGATAATTATAACCACAGACATCGAAATCTGGCAAGATATAAGGCCTTGGACCATGATGTCTCTGTTCTTCTGAAATAGAAGCACCATGATTTCTAAGAATACCCAATTTCTCTGCCAGGGCATCATCATTGGTTGTAATCATGCCACCTTCGCCAGTAGTTACTGACTTTCTGGGGTGAAAAGAAAAACAGCCCATGGCTCCCAAACCACCGGCTGGAATGCCTTTATAAGCTGCTCCGGCTGCGCAGGCGCCATCTTCTATAATGGGAATATCTCCTGCCACTTTTTTAATCGCATCTATATCGGCACAGAGTCCAAAAAGATGTACGGCCATAATAGCCTTGGTTCTGGAGGTGATTTTATCTGCTAACTGAGTCGGATCTATGTTAAAGGTTTTCGGATCAATATCACAGAAAACAACCTCTGCTCCCTGATGTAACACTACGTTGGCCGTTGAAACCCAGGTAAATGCCGGAACTATCACTTCATCCCCAGGGCCAATATCAAGGGCGACTAAAGCTAGGTGCAAAGCCGTGGTAGCACTGGTTACTGCCAGCGCATGCTTTACCTGATGTCTTTGAGCAAAGGCAGTCTCAAACTCTCTTACTTTGGGACCCGATGTGAGCCAACCAGACATAAGGGGCTCTTTAGTGGCTTGCCATTCTTCTTCCCCTGTTACGGGAAGGGAGATCGGTATATTTCTTTTTTCCATTATTTCCTTTTATCTACTCCCGTAGCAATACGCCAATCAATTAACTTTTGCAACCCTTCTCTCAACTCATATTTATACCTAAAACCTAGTTCTTTCTCGGCTTTTTTGCGAGAACCAATTCTGTTTTGAACAAGGGCTCTTGCATCATCGGCAGAATAGGGCTTATAGATTACTTTCAAATCTGATTTCTTTAAATCCAGAATTGTGTCACATAGCTCTTTGATAGAGGTTTGTACTTCAGTCCCCACATTATACATCCCAAACTTTGTATCACTCTTTAGAGCATCCACATTACACCTGGCCACATCTTCTACATAAATAAAATCATATGCCTGGCTACCGTCTCCATTGATAACAGGAGATTCGTTGGCTTCAATCTTATTCAGCATGATTGGCACTACCCCAGTATAAGCAGCTGTCTGGTCTTGATGAGGCCCATAGACATTCATATACCTTAGCCCAATAACTTCCAGTCCATATCTATCGTTGAAGGCCGTAGCCATAGCCTCTCCGGCAATCTTAGAAGCTCCATAGAAATTCTTGTTGTTGAAAGGGTGCGATTCGGTCATGGGCAATTCAACCGCATCACCATAAACCGAGGCAGAAGATGACCAAATCAGCTTCTTTACATTATTCTTAACACAGGCCTCAAGCACATTGAATGTCCCCTCAATATTTACATGAAAGGCAGTTCGTGGGAAGTCTTTGCAATGCAACAACCACATGGCAGCCAGACTAATTACATAGTCTTTGCCTTTCATGGCCTCATTAAGAATATCGATTTCACGGATGTCTCCTCCAATAGGAAATATAGAGCAGCGCGGATCTTTTAACTGATCGGCAAGGTATTCTTTTTTACCTCTGGCAAAGTTGTCATACACAACAACCTCTGCCACCTGTTCTTTGAGTAATTCAGCTACTACGAAGCTCCCAATAAAGCCAGCCCCACCGATTACCAATACTTTTGAACCCTTAAGATTATTCACTTGATGTAAATTGATTTAATGTTTGCCAAATTTTCCTGCCAAAGGATGATAGTCTCCTGTTAAAGAAACCGTTTTCTTATCCCTAATCTGATGTACGATTTCAATGGCTTGTCTATTCTCAGCCAATGAAAAACCATTTCCGGCAAGTATCTGTTTATACGATTCTGTGTGAAGCTCTGTGAAGCCTCCTGAAAATTCAAACTCTTCACCTTCTATAGTCAAAGAGCGGTATGTAGTTAAATTTTGCGATTTGGCACTTTCTGGCAAATGTTCTGAATTAATGGACAAAAACCACCTTACCCTGGCTTTCTCAAACTCCAAATAGCCTGAGGCATGATCTGCTTCGTGGATATGCACAATATTCTCCTGAACCCTGCCAAAAAGCCACCCCAACATGTCATAAAAATGTACCCCAATATTGGTAGCAATTCCTCCCGATCTAGACACATCGCCTTTCCACGAGATGAAGTACCAATGCCCACGAGATGTAATATAGGTCAAATCTATATCATACTTATGACCTTTAGGCTGGGTCTCTATTCTCTCTTTCAGTGAAATTACCGAAGGGTGTAACCTCAACTGTAAAATTGTATTAACTTTTCGCTGTGTTTCGGTCTCGATTTTTTCAAGAGCATCAATATTCCATGGATTAAGCACCAGGGGTTTTTCACAAATGGCATCTGCATTGCTTCTAAGAGCAAATCTTATGTGAGCATCATGTAAGTAGTTAGGAGAACAAATACTTACATAGTCTATTTTTTCATTGTTATGCCTTTTTTTCTCTAAATGACGGTCAAACCTTTCAAATTCCGTGAAGAAATCGGCCCGAGGAAAATAGGAATCAATGATACCTACACTATCAAACTTATCCAGAGCAGCCACTAATTCGTTACCTGTATCTCTAATAGCCTTAAAATGTCTGGGAGCTATATAGCCAGCCGCTCCTATTAATGCAAACTTCTTCATGATACCCTTCTAACTCTTCCCTGATTTAATTGATATCTCTGTTGTGATTCAGGGCAATCAGCCAACCCATCATCATTGAATATCAATCTATGACCATATTCACTCACCCAGCCGATCTGCCTGGCCGGATTACCTACAAACAATGCATAAGACGCGACCGGTTTTGTAACCACAGCCCCTGCCCCGATTAGGGCAAATTCTCCAATCTCATTCCCACAAACTATTGTAGCGTTGGCCCCAATAGAAGCTCCTTTTCTCACCAAGGTTTGGGTGTATTGATCGCGTCTGACAATTGCACTCCTGGGGTTGATTATATTAGTAAAGACCATTGAGGGACCCAAAAACACATCGTCCTCACAGATCACCCCCGAGTAGATACTGACATTGTTTTGTACTTTTACATTTCTTCCCAATACCACCCCTGGCGAGACCACCACATTTTGCCCCAAATTACAAGACTCTCCAATCACACAGTTCTTCATTATATGAGAAAAATGCCAAATCTTAGTCCCAGAGCCAATAGTACAGCCTTCATCTATTATTGCTGTTTCGTGGGCAAAAAACTCCATCTCCTTGGTCTTCATTGTCAATCAATTGGTAACAAGTTCTTGTAATTGAACCATTCTTCTAAATCTTGTAGAACGCTCCAGTAGCACATCATAAGCTCCAAAATCAACCACGCGACCTGACTCCATCAAAACCACTACATCAGCATTCTTAATTGTTGAAAGACGATGCGCTACCATGACGATAGTGTATTTACCTTTAAGTTTATCGATATTACTCTTTATAGCCTCCTCTGTCTCTGAATCCAAGGCAGAAGTTGCTTCATCCATGATTAAAAGGTCAATATCCTTATAAAGCTCTCTGGCTATCGATATTCTTTGTTTTTGTCCACCACTTAGGTTTATCCCATTGTTTCCCAATAATGCCTCCTCGGCCCGATCTAATCCCTTTATAAAATCATCAATAGAGGCCTGTTCTGCACTTTCCCAAAAACGAGAAACGCTTAGTTGGTCTTTCTTAGCCCAAAAAGTAACATTATTAAATATCGTGTCATTAAAAATGATAGACTCTTGAGTAATATAACCTATTCTTCTTTGATACGAACTCAAATTGAGGCTTTCAAGTGGCTTTCCATTTACCATAACCATTCCCTGGTCGGGGTGGAGAAGCCCAGTTATTACATTAACCAATGTGGTTTTTCCAGAACCTGACTCACCTACTATAGCCACTGTTTCTTTATGAGGAATTCTTAGGTTAACACCTCGCAAAAGAGGATTATTGCCATAGCTAAAGCTGATATCCTTTAATAGAATATCGCCTTTAATCCTATCGAATTCTGTATCAACATAGTTTGACTTATTATCCGATAAATACTCTTGAAACTCTTTAACATTCTCTAAGGCTCCAACCGAATTTAAGAATCCATTCCATTGCGTTTGTAGATTCATTACATAATTCAGAGCTCTATAAAAGAAGAGAAGAGCCAGTAGAATTGGTGTCAAGCTTTGTCCCATGAACTTAACCTGAATTAGGATAACCCCTAGCACTACAATAATGACCACGGGCTCTCTTACTGATAACAAGACAGCATTATAAAAACCTACCTTCTTGTTATTCCTTACAAAATCTTCCACAGAATCTTTAAGTTTCAAGGAATAGATACTCATTTGGCCGGTTGCCACCAAGTATTTAAAGAAAGAAACAGCCTGAATTAACAACCCCTGATATTCATGACCTACAGAGGTTATTTTTCTAGAAAGTTCAATTGTTCTTTTATAAATGAACCGAAAAATTAAGTTGGATAGAAGCCCTCCCAAGGATATTAAAAGAGCAAACTGAGCATTAACTAAGAAAGCAAGAAACATATAAACAGTCAACATGGTAGCAGACTGTAACGCACTTTGAAAAAAGCCAAATGCAGAAGACACTCGAGCCATTTCTCCACTCAAAGTATTTTGAATTCTACCCGCGTCCATGCTCACAAATGCCCGATAATTTAGAGAGGAAAGCAGGTCAATATTTTCTAGCCGAAGTTTTCGAATAAAGTACTGAAAAACAACAACCTTATAAGCTGCTTCCAAAAACTTAAAAAAGCCCTTAGTTAAAAAGAAAAAGCATATAACCAATAATATGGTTACTAAATCAAAGGATAGGCCTGCCCGCTCCATCCAGTTTACCAGAAACTCTAAATCCCCTAACTCATTCGTACTACTGGAGGGGTTGCCATTATCGGCCAGGCTTATTAAAGGTAGAAACATTGTCAGCCCTAAACCATCGAGAAAGCCAACCAGAACACTAGCGATAAGCATCAAAAACAGCCGAAATCCGACTATTTTGAAAAATATTTTTAGATGAAGTTTTCTCACTCCGCAGGTTTAACAATCGATTTGTATCACAAGAAAAATGTAACCTAAGACTTTTTAATCAACCTAAATAGATTCTTTTTTCCTTTTACATTATCCTCATCCGAATAGTAGCCTCCACCATAATTACCGTAGCC
>NZ_DBHC01000017.1:3536-63484 GCF_002296035.1 Roseivirga sp. UBA838 | reverse complement strand
TAGCCATAACCGTAACCATAGCCATAGCCTCTGTTTACCTTAAAGTCATTGAGTAGTAAAGTGGCATTTTTCACAATACCTTTTTTGGTAATATCATTCAAAAATGGAAATACCTGTTTTACTGTATAGTTCTGGCGAACCACAAAAATATTGAGGTCGGCCAGATGAGTAAGGTTGAATGTGTCGGCTACGATACCCACCGGTGGTGTATCTATAATCACCTGTTCATAATGATCCTTTAGATACTGGATCAGTTCCTTCATTTCATCTGAAATGAGCAACTCAGCCGGGTTAGGAGGCACAGGCCCGGCAGCTATTAAGTCTAGGTTTTCGTAAGCCGTCTTTTGAATAATCTTATCCCTATCTACAAAACCGGCCAAATAGTTGGAAACTCCAAAGTCGTTGGTCAATCCAAAATCGTCATAGAGTTTCGGCTTTCTCAAGTCCAAACCAATCAGTACTGTTTTTTTGCCTGAAACTGCTAACATGGAAGCTAGATTGAGCGAACAAAAAGACTTGCCTTCACCGGAGGCATTGGAGGTTACTAAGACAGTCTGTATTTTTCGATCTCTTCCAAAAAACGCCATATTCGATCGAATGGCCCGAAAGGACTCAGACATAATCGATTTAGGATGCTTAAGCACTGCAAGGTTGCCCTCATACTTATTATGGCCAATCATACCAATTACCGGTATTGAGGTTAGCTTTTCGATCTGCTTTCTGAACTCTACCTTATCGTTCAGTACTTCTCTTAAAACAAAGAACATAAGGGGTAATAGCAGCCCTACCCCGGCTCCAACGACATAATTAAAGGGCTTATTGGGAAAAATAGCTTTTACATTAGGTGTAGCCTTATCTACCACTTGGGCATTTGCTTCATTGCTGGCTTTGGCAATTCCTGCTTCTGCACGCTTTTGCTGTAAGAACTGAAACATACCCACATAAACATTGTATATGCGCTGTATATCGCTTAGTTGTCGTTGCTTTTCAGGATAGTTACTAAACTCTTTTTCGGACGATTTTATATCTCGTTCTATTACTTGTAGCTCTTCTTTGTATTCTTCAATCTGAAGACTGGCGTTAGTCTTAATTGAGGAAACTAACCCATTTATTTCGTTGGTTCTCTCCTTAATAATTGGGTTAAAGGGAGCAAGGTTATTCGATAATTTAGCCCGATCAAGAACGAGTTCCTGAAGCCTCTCAAAAGACTTGGTAAGAAGTTGGTTTTCCGACACCATTATTGGCGGGAAAGCATCTTGCCATTTTGTGCTATCCTGAAGAAATAAAAGGTTTTGTTCCAGTGACCGAATTGACCCTTCTAATTCGCCCTTTCTTCTTTCTAAAGCGGTAAGTCTGTTCAAAATGGGGTCCCCAACATTTTCAAGGTTTAGGGTCCTTTCTTCCACTTTTACCCTATCCAGCATAGACTCATATATGGCAAGCGTATCATCTAAAACCTTAAGCTCACGGTTTATATATGAAATTGTTTTATCTGCCAGATCATTCTTTCTCTTTAATTCCTGGCTTCTATATACCTCCATTAAGGTATTGATAAAATTAGCTCCCTTCTTTGGTTCAGAATGATTCAATCGAATCACAGCAATGGTTGTAAACTCTCTTAGAAAAGATACGTTCAAACGAGAGTTCCATTCTCTAACTAAGTCTTCTCTTTCTCTGAACTTAAAAGTGTATGACTTGCCATTCAAACTAACCGACCGCTCGAAAAATACCGTAAAGCTATATGATTCCGTCTGGATCATACTGTTAGGTTTGTAGAGAGGGGACTTAGAATGCTCCTCATCATCTGCAAAGGTTAAGCGGAAATCGTTGTTTTCATAAAAACTAATAAGGAACTCTCTGTTGTAGACCTGTGCATGGTTTTCATTGGGAATTATTAAGAATGGAAGGGTTTTATATTCTTCGATTGTTTTAATCCTTCCTTTAGAATAATACTCAATATTAAAGTCTAAAGAGTCAATTGCTGCGGCAGTAACATCCTCACTTCTCAATACTTCTAACTCGTTCAAAAAATTGGGAGTAAACCCACCTCCAATAAACTCACGAAAAAAGCCCGTGGCTATGTTAGGGTTTTCTTCCGGAATCATTATTGATCCTCTCAATGAATACCTTTCTGTTGTATATCGATGGTATATAAGAACCACCAGCAACCCCATAACACACGAAAGCACAATAATTGGCCAGTTCCTTATTACTTTTATGAGGATAAGAACAGGGTCTATATTTCCTGAATTCCCGCCCGAACCTGTATTGCTTTCATCAAAAAAATCGAATTCGGATCCTGCCATTAGAATCTGGTCAATAAGCTAATAATCAATGTTGTGCTGGATATAACAGAAACAATTACTGAGAGGTTTTGCAAAGCACTGGTACCAACACCTAATTCACGAATTTTTAAAGGAGGGACATAAATCACATCATCAGGTTGAATAAACCAGTACTCTGTGGGAATGATAGCTCTGCCTGTTACATCAATCTCATGAATTCTAACACCATCCGGATAATCTCTCAACAAAATCACATGTTCCCTATTAGCATTCAATGTTAAGTCTCCAGATGAGGCAATCGCTTCAAGCAAGGTAAGCTCATAAACCCTTTCTACCTTGCTACCAGGAGACCCCACCTCTCCATAAATTGTAAAGGGAATTCCTTGAAGCTTAACTCCAACCAGAATATCCAATACACCATCTTTCGTTCTAATAGTATCTTCAATGCTGTACTTTAGTTCATCGGTAGTTAATCCTGCCGCCTTTATTCTACCTATACCGTTAATTTCTATTTCTCCATTTTTATCGATATGATAACCAGTCAGGTAAGGGTCATTGAGGATATTATTTCCATTATTGTTATTTCCACCACCTAGCCCCATCATGGCTCTTCTCTGAAAAATCGGATAATAATCCTCAACAGCTTGAGTCGCTTTGGAAAAAAAGTTAATCAGAAGAATGTCGTTGGGTTGAAGACGGTAGTCAATTCTCTTTAGTTCAATCAATGTATCATTGGCCAAAGCAGGGTCGTCTTCCTTGTTCTGTAAGTACACAATTTTTTCATTGGGAATACAGCTACTTACCAGAAGTACCACAAAAAGAAAGCCCATTAGCTTTAGGGCTAAAGGGCTTTTTCTATTTCTTGTTTTCATTCAACGTCATTATTTGCTTGCTGACCCATTTCAAAGGCCGCTTTGGCCATGGTCAGAAAATCATTCATTTTATGCAGAGGGATCATGTTTGGCCCGTCACTTAAAGCTTTCTCCGGGTTGGGATGAGTTTCAATAAAGAACCCATCGACCCCCACTGCTCCGGCCGCTCTGGCTAAATAGGGAGCAAACTGCTTTTGTCCTCCTGAACTCCCTCCCATGCCTCCGGGTTGCTGTACACTATGGGTAACGTCAAAAACTACGGGAGCGTATTGTCTCATTACAGGAAGTGCCCTCATGTCTACCACCAAATTATGATAGCCAAAAGATACTCCTCTTTCAGTCAAAATAACCTTTTCGTTTCCTGTAGATTTCACCTTGTTTACTGCGTACTGCATATCTTCCGGTGCCATAAACTGCCCACGTTTGATTTTCACCGTTTTACCGGTTTCACCAGCCGCTAAAAGCAGGTCTGTTTGGCGACATAAGTAAGCGGGAATTTGCAATGCTTGCGCCACGTCACTCACAGGTTTAGCCTGGCAAGACTCATGAATGTCAGTGACTATCGGCAACTGGAAATCACGCTTGATTTGGTCTAATACTCGTAGACCATCGTCTAACCCTACTCCTCGAAAGGATTTTGCCGAAGTACGATTAGCTTTATCAAACGATGCCTTAAAGATATACTGAATATCGAGCCTCAAGCAAATTTCCTTAAGGGTTTCTGCCACGCGCGCGCACACCTCATAAGACTCCACCGCGCATGGTCCGGCAAACAAAACCATCTTACCTGAGCCAACCGTAATACTGTCAGACAGTTGAAACCCTTCCTCAAATTTTTTCATCTTATGCTTTCAAGAGTTTGTTAATAATTTCTTCATACTTACCCTGACTCAACAATACCATATCGGCCAGTTCACGAAGAGCACCTTCACCACCTTTTTTAGACAGTACCCAATGAACATGTTCCTTTACCTGCCAATGACCATCGGCCGGAGTACAGCTCAATCCACACCTACTCAAAATGGGTAAATCGTTAATATCGTCTCCAACATAGGCTATCTCACTATCGTGTAAATGAAGCTCCTTTTTCAAGTCTTCATACACCGCCCCTTTATCCTTAACCCCGTGGTAATGCCTGTCTATAGATAACTCGTTACATCGGTTTCTGACTACTCTGGAATCGCGCCCGGTAATTACTACCGTTGCGATTTGGTACTGCTTCAGGTACTTGATAATCTGACCATCTTTCACATTGAAGTGCTTGGATTCCAAGCCATTGTTGTCGTAAATAATACTACCATTGGTTAGCACTCCGTCAACATCAAAGAAAATAGCTCTGATTTTTTTGGCCCTCTCGGTCAATTCTTTTGAAAAGTCTTTCATGTGTATCTGACAAAGGTAGAACGATTAGCAGAAAGCTCACAATAGAAACCTTCACTTCCACCAAACCCGGAAGACATCATGTTGGAACTTGTTCTCTTTCTATGTAGCTATTTGCATTAAAATCACCTTATATTCATAACAAATTCATCGACAATGAAGCTTCTAAAATTCTTACTATCCTTTCTTTTGGCTTTGAGTGTATTCCTAGCACTAAACACTAAAATTGACCCTTTACCCCCTCTCGGTAAGTTCCTGTCGCCCAACCAAGGCATCTGGTTAAACGATGTTTCTGAAGATAACACAGAGGAGCTCAGTATTAAAGGCCTTTCAGCACCCGTTAAAGTACATTACGACAAACACCTCATCCCTCATGTCTTTGCTCAAAACAATTTAGACTTATACCGATCGCAAGGGTATATAACCGCGAAGCACAGGCTTTGGCAAATGGAGTTTCAAACGCATGCATCGGCCGGAAGACTCTCTGAAATTGTGGGTAGTGCGGCCCTGGATTATGACCGAAGTCAGCGAAGAAAGGGTATGCTCTTTGGAGCCGAAAAAGCCTTGGAAAACATGCAGAAAGATCCGGAAATTTTGGGGTACCTGGAGGCTTATCGCGATGGAATCAATAGCTATATAGAGTCTTTGTTACCCAGTAAATACCCGGTTGAGTATAAGCTTTTGGATTATGCTCCAGAGCCCTGGACACTCAAAAAAACAGCTCTACTGCTAATGTATATGACAGACATGCTGGCCGGATATGAGACTGACCTTGAGTTTACCAACTTTATCAACAACTATGGAAGAGGGCGTTTCGACTTTCTTTTCCCTGATTTTTTTGATGTAAATGACCCTGTAATACCAGCCGAAACAGATTGGAGTGATTGGGAAGTTACTGTGCCAGACACTCCTGAAGGAGATTTTCCAATGGATTATATTACTGATGTTTTGCATAAACCAAACCCGGATAATGGTAGTAACAACTGGGCGGTAGGGCCTGATAAATCTTATTCAGGTAATGCCATTTTGGCCAACGACCCTCACCTGCAGCTTAATCTTCCTTCCATTTGGTATGTAATGCAACTCGCTACCCCTGAGAAAAACACTTTTGGAGCTACCTTGCCCGGAGCCCTGGGCATTGTCATTGGTTTTAACAACCACATTTCCTGGGGAGTTACCAACGCCACACGTGATGTAAGAGATTGGTATAAAATAAAATTCAAAGACGAAAAAAGAGAGGAATACTGGCACGACAATCAATGGAAACCAACGACCAAAAAAGTAGAAGAGATTGTTATACGAGGAAGAGAGACCTTTTACGATACGGTTGTATACACTCACCATGGCCCCGTGAGTTATGACGCCTCCTTTAAAGGCAATGGACAGAAAATGGGATATGCCATGCAATGGACAGGGCATTTGGGCGGAAATAATCAAAGAACTTTAATTGAGTTGAACGGAGCCAGAAACTACCATGAGTATGAAGCTGCTCTCGTTCATTTTGTAGCTCCGGCCCAAAATTTCGTCTTTTCTTCTAGAGATGGAGATATAGCCTTATGGATTCAGGGAAGGTTCCCTAATAAATGGAAGGGGCAGGGTAAATTCTTAATGGACGGAACCAATCCTGAGCATGATTGGCAGGGATGGATTCCACAGGCGCATAATGCACATGTAAAGAATCCGGAAAGAGGCTTTGTGAGCTCGGCCAACCAACACCCGGTAGACAAAAGTTATCCTTACTACGTATTCAACGATGGGTACGAAATGTACAGAAACCGGGTAATAAACGATTTCTTCAGGTCTAAAAAGAAATTTACCATTCAGGACTTTAAAGACCTGCACAACAACAACTACAATCTAAAAGCCGCAGAATTGCTTCCTCATATGCTGAAAGTAATGCCAACTGACGGTTTGTCTGAAGAAGAATTGGCTTATCTGAACGAAGCCAAAGCATGGAACTTCTACAACAACACTGACTCTAAAGGTGCCAGTGTTTGGGAAGCCTGGTGGAGCAAACTCAACCGAATGGTCTGGGACGAGTTGAGGACAGATACCCTGGCAATGGTTCCTCCCTTCACCTATCAAACCATTAACCTTTTGAAAAACTTTCCTGACGATCCATTTATGGACAGAGTAAACACCCCCGAAATAGAAACTGCCACCGATCTGTTTGTGGCTTCATTCAAAGAAGGAGTAAAGGAGCTAAACACCTGGAAAGAACGACTGGGTAATTACAATTGGGGTGATGTCAAAGCTACCTACGTAGGTCACCTGCTTCAGGCCTTACCGGCTTTCTCACGCTTCAACCTTCCCATTGGGGGTAACAGCGGAATTGTAAATGCTACATCAAGAAATCATGGCCCTTCCTGGCGAATGATAGTAGAAATGTCTGACCCTCCCAAAGCATTAGGAGTGTATCCGGGGGGGCAATCGGGCAACCCGGGCAGCAAATACTATGATGATCTGGTTGATATTTGGGCTGCTGGCGAATATCTGGAGCTCCAATTTATGCAATCTGCCGAAAACCCTACCGGTGTTTTATTCACCCAAACGCTAAACCCAAAACAATGAAAAAGCTCACCAACTTTATACTCACCTTAGTATTAGGCATCACATTTTCCATATTTCTACCCTGGTGGGCCATTATGCTCGCAGGCTTCATTAGTGGTGCAATCGTTCGCCTACGAAAAGCAGCCGTCTTCTTTGTTCCCTTTCTGGCAATCGCCTTATTTTGGATAGTCAACGCCTGGTTGCTATCTAACCCGAACGACTTTATTCTGGCAAGAAAAATTGCGACACTATTCTTCCTGAATGGAAATGTGGTGCTCTTGCTTCTGATAACAGGCCTGTTGGGTGGTATAGCAGCAGGAGTGGCTGCAGTTTTTGGCAACCAATGCCGACTAATGATGGGCAAGGAAAACCGATGAATACAATAACTACCAATGTACACTTTGTAATAGACTTTGATAGCACCTTTACTCAGGTAGAAGCGCTCGATATTCTGGGAGAAATTGCCCTGACAGGACACCCTCAAAAAGTAGAAAGACTTCAAAAAATAAAAGAAGTCACTGATTTGGGCATGGCCGGAGAGTTATCGTTACGTGAGTCTTTAGAAGCTAGAATCCGTCTGCTCGATGCCAGAAGAGAACACCTGGACGAGCTGGTGACCCGGTTAAAAAAACTCGTTTCCAGGTCGGTAAGCAGAAACAAGCACTTTTTTGAACAATATGCCGACAGAACCTACATTGTCTCCAATGGTTTTAAAGAGTTCATAGTGCCGGTGGTAACCGGTTTAGGAATAAAAGCCGAGCACGTTTTTGCCAATGACTTTGTATTCGATGCATCAGGAAACATTACTGATTTCAACAGGCAAAATGTCCTTTCCTCCAATGGTGGTAAGGTAAAGCAAATTGAGCAGTTGCGCCTCGAAGGCGAAATTCATATGATTGGCGATGGCTATACTGACTATGAAGTTAAGAAAGCCGGTGTGGCCAAAAAGTTCTATGCCTTTACCGAGAATATAGAACGCGACCAGGTAAAAGCCTATGCCGATCATATAGCCCCTAGTTTTGACGAAATTCTTTTTGATAATAAAATGAGTGGAGCCCTTTCATACCCCAAAAACAGGATCAAAATGCTCCTGCTGGAAAATGTTCATCCCAATGCATTGGCCAAACTAAAAGCCGATGGTTTCTCTGTAGAAAGCTATCCGGCAGGCCTCGATGAAGATGAATTAGTTGAAAAAATTAAGGGAATCCATGTACTTGGTATACGCTCCAAAACACAGGTTACAGCCAAGGTGTTACAAGCGGCAGACAAGCTGATGGCCATTGGTGCCTTTTGCATTGGCACTAATCAAATCGATTTAGAAGCCGCCCTTGCCAAAGGTGTGGCCGTATTTAATGCTCCTTTTAGCAATACGCGGTCGGTAGTTGAGCTGGCCATAGCAGAAATCATTATGCTCATGCGGGGCATTCCCGATAAGTCAGCTGATATGCATCGGGGAAAATGGTCTAAAACAGCCAGCAACAGCTTTGAAATAAGGGGTAAAAAGCTGGGAATCATCGGTTATGGCAACATTGGCTCACAACTTTCGGTTTTAGCCGAAAACCTGGGAATGCAAGTACACTACTACGATATAGAAGAACGGTTGGCCCTGGGCAATGCTACCAAATGTGAAAGCCTCGAAGAACTATTGCAGCTGGCCGATGTAGTAACACTGCACATTGATGGAAGGCCGGAAAACACCGGCTTCTTTACCAAAGAGCACTTCGACCTCATGAAGAACGGGGTTATTTTCCTCAACCTGGCCAGGGGGCCGGTAGTGGATGTGCCCGCCTTAAAAGCTGCCATACAATCGGGCAAAATCAGGGGAACCGGTGTAGATGTGTTCCCGGAAGAACCCAAAAGCAATAATGATCCGTTTGAGTCGGAGTTAATTGGCCTACCTAACACCATTTTAACTCCACACATTGGCGGAAGTACCCTGGAAGCCCAGGAAAACATAGCGGATTTTGTTCCAAACAAAATCATGGATTATATCAACACCGGTAATACCGCGTTGAGTGTGAACTTCCCGAATATCACCCTACCGAAACTGAACAATGCTCACCGATTGATTCACATTCACTCTAACAAACCGGGAGTGCTGGCCAAAATCAACAAAGTTCTGGCCGAACACGATGCCAACATTGATGGGCAATATCTCAAAACCAATGAAACTGTTGGGTATGTGATCACCGACATCAACAAGGCTTATGACAAGGACTTAATCACTGCGCTGAAGAAGATTGAGCACACCATTAAGTTCAGGGTACTATACTAGTCAAGCTCCGTAAGGGAGAGATCAGAAACAAGTCTCAAAGCGATGGAAGGGCTGTTTCCGGTTTGGGTCTAAAACTCAAAACCGTTTAAACCCAGGTGAGGTAGTTTCATTTCAGCATTGACTTGCCAAAGCGACAATGCGCTATTTAGATGCTCATTACTTCACCACCAGTCTCCCTCTTTGACTATTCAAACCGTTGGTTACGGTATAAAAATACATTCCTCTTGAAAGGCTTGGTATTCTAAAACTATAGCCTCTGGCCACAATTGGTTCGGTAAGAAGCACATGACCGGAACTATTGTAGAGCGTAAAAAAGGCTCGATGGGTCACCGGGTTATCACGAAGATAGACATTCAGGTCTCCCCCTGCTTCAACAGGATTAGGAAACACCGCAGCCGAAACTTTATTCAACCAATACGTGCTTAACTCTTCCGATCGAATTTGCTCTCCGTTTTCGAAATGAAGCTCAACCCTGTAACCATTATATCCATCAGCCGGACTATCATGAACAAAAGTTATGGTAGTTCCAAAATTCCCGGCTGCAACCACTCCTATTTCTTTCATTGATTCCACCCCTTCTCTGTGTAAAAAACGTATTTGCTCAATGCCCGCCACAGTTCCCAAGGCCAACTCCAGCTCCACTCCTCCTCCTTCTTGCTGCTCCGTAATGAAAAAAGAATTCAAGTAGCATCCCGTTCCAAATTCATAGTTTACAGACGGGCTGGCCAAAGTTTTCTTACCGTTTTTTAGTACCGCACGAATCGAGAGGAACCGGGAGTTCAAACCACCCGATTGAAAAACCGCAGCCGTATCGGTAGTGCTTAGCACAGTTTCCATGGAACCATTGTTCCAGTTAAGTACCTCATAGCTCATCGCTGCTGGCAATTGCTTCCAGGCTATGCGAGTAGAGTCCCCACAGAAATACCCGATACGGGGAACAGTGGTACGATGGACCACGAACTCATCCGAAAGGTATTCATTACCCTCCACAACCATTTTGAGTTGAGCAATAGCCGTAGTATCCGGTGCACGCCATCGGAACAAACCCGCCCGAAGGTCTATGCCGGAAGCAATCTGTTGCCAGGTGTCTCCTTCATTAAGTGTAAGCCAGAGCTCACCACTGTGAGCAGCCAGCGTACTATTCCATCGTAGATAACCCGCGGTCTCACCGTTGTAAGGCACATGATCAGAACCCGTAGGATACACCCAATTGAACTGGTTGGCCGCCTTCCAATCGTAGGCAATAACGTAGGGTTGATCTTCGCCCAAGTGATTAAAAGCCTCCACCCTCAAGGTATAGGAACCGGGCGAAGGGTTCAAAATTCGTATTTGTTCTACGGTATTGAGGCTATCCCGACCTGTTACAGCCTCATCGGAAAGATTGGATGGATTAGGATTTAAAACAAAAGGTTGCCAAACGTTACTCTGCACATCTAAAACTTTGAAATCCAAATCATGAACAATAGCCTTGTCGCTATTCACCACAGCGGCAGGGTCGGTCCAAACCAGTGTTGCCTTAAATTCACTAATGTTTGGCGGAATTTGGACCGTATGATTATTCACAACTCCATTTGACAACACTCCTGATATATACCGTTCTTCTTCAAGTGCTCTCATGGTTGTAAAAGCATTGAGGCTGCCAAATCCTGTTTTAAAATCGGGCCCTGGCGTAAACACATCATCAGCACCATTTATTAGCAAAGCCCTCAGCAAAGCGGCCGGAGCTGGTTCGTTATTTATCTGCTTATATTTTTGCTGCAATAGCACCGCTACACCAGAAGTCAGCGCGGCAGAATTAGACGAACCAAACATACTGTAAGCAACTAAATCGGGTTTAACTCTTCCATCATAGGTGGGACCATTGCTCGAAAACAACACCGGACGATTAAGGGTATCTACAGCTCCCACCAGCAGGGTGTTCTTAGCCATTTTAAAATTACCCGATAAATTGGCATACCCGGTCAACCCGGCATAAGGCCCCTCGCTGTTTGTTTCCAAACCTAAGTTGCCCGATGAAAACACATGCAAAACAGATGGTGTTTGCCAGGCATGCTCGTCATAGGCCGAAGCCAAAGCACCGTAAAAATTCTCAATGCGCGTACCGTAACTATGATTCTGAATATGGATACCCCAATCATTAAAATACTCTGGATCATCGGGAAAGAGGTCTTGTGGAAAAGAAGAAGTAAGCGAAGCCTTGGAGGCCACACCTAAACCTAACACCGAAGTATTTCCGGTTCCGGCAATAATAGTGGCCATTTCTGTGGCATGGTTATCTGTATCTTCGGCCGTACGTGGTGTCGTCACACTTCGGCCCCAAAGGTCTAAATCATCCGGGTCGAACCCATTTTCTTTAATAGAGACTAACTCATTTTGTCCTTTCAGATTGGGGTAGTGATGAAACAATTGCCTTACTCTGTTGGGCACAAGGTTCAAATCTAACACCTTGCTCTCCCATATCGGAAAGAGCTGCTCATTGCCCACATAATGTACTTCGGGCCATTGGAGAATATGTTGCAGCTGCTCCGATGTCAGCCTTACAATAAATGCAGAGTGGTTAGTCAACCGGTAATCAATCGCTTCTGCATCAAGTCGTTCTCTTAATGCTTCGGTTCTAAGCCCCTTTACCACATATGTGCCCATAGTACTTTCCAGAGCAACATTGGCCGAGAGTTTCCAGGAATTGCCAACCTTCCACACCGATTGAACGGTTGATGGGTCGATAGCTTTAGCCGCTAAGCCATCGATAATAAACCATCCGTTGGCAAGTGGGCGAAGTATCTTAAGCCCATGTAAGGAAGCATGTGAATTAGTCTGAATAGCATAAAAATCATCAGGTCGAGCCTTCACTTCCTTTAGCCCTGTTTCTCTTTCAAAAAAGGAATATGAAGTGTTAACCTGGGCTAAAACCAACTCTGAATTCCCCCAAAAGAATACGGCAATTAATGCACAGAGTAATCGATTAGCTACAGTCTTCAAGTTGATTTAATTTATTAATGATATTACTAAATAACCTCTTGATATGTTAATACACAAATTAAATAGTTTAAATACATTTTTCAGCAATTCACACTAAAGTACAAGCATAATACATTAATTAGTTTTATTTTTTAATATATTTTATTAACATTAATTGTTGATTATTTACAACTCAACCTTAACATTTATTATTAACTAAACATCACTTACAATGCAAAAAGTAAAACTATCATTGCTTAGTGCCTTTAGCGCACTTTTGATCATGATCTTTGCTGTCTCTTGTACCGAAGATCAAGATCCAACAGAGCTCCAACAGGAGGAAATAAGCGAAACCGTTAAAAACCAATTTACCGAGTTGGGTTTTGACGTAAGCGACATCAGAATGTCAAAGAGTTCTGAGGTTCTGGATCCTGCTTATGAAGCCGGCAATTATGTGCTTGAAAATGACATCATCATTACTCCGGAAAACCTGGAGAAAATGCTGAAAAGTAAAATTGAGCACGTAGGAGCGGTTGGTGAGCAGTACCGAACCACCAACCTGGTAAATGCTCCCCGCACTATTAATGTTATTGGCTATACCGGTGGCAGCAACGCCCTGGACAATACCATGAGAACTGCCTTGCAGTGGGCCATTAACAATTATAACGCCCTGAATACCGGTCTTACATTTACACTAACTTTTGGCACCAACTATCAGCCATACGATATAGTAGTGTACCGTGTAAGCGGTGGCGGTGGCGGGTCTGCCGGGTTCCCTAGCGGTGGCAACCCCTACAAGTATGTTCAGATTCAGTCGGGTACAAGTAGCTTTGGTACAAATGTAACTGAGCACGTAATTACCCATGAAATCGGACACTGCCTTGGCCTTAGACACACCGACTACTTCAACCGGTCGCTCTCTTGTGGCACCGGAGGAAATGAAGGTTCTGGAGGTGTAGGTGCCATCCACATCCCTGGTACTCCTACCGGATTCGACCCCAACTCCATTATGCTATCATGCTTTAGCTCTAATGAAGATGGTGAATTCGGGCAGTATGACATTGCTGCTTTGGAATACCTGTACTAATTATTTGATTTCATAGTCTGTAAATAATCAACACAAAGGAGGCCAATCGAGAGGCTTTGAGTTAAATAACACCTTCATAACCCTGATGTTATTTAATCCGGCTTCGTTGATGGCCTCTTTTATTTTTACCACCTCATCCACAAACCCTCCCACATTATAATAATTCACCCAGCCCCGCTGCCTACATTTCGCATTGCACGAGTCAGGAAATAGCCTTACTTTTTCATCTTCAATCTTAAACCTATGAAGACATTAATGAGAAGAGTAGCAGGAGCCCTCCTACTACTGACAATACTCGTATTACAAGCCTGTAACAGTGGCGAAAAGGCCGATTCAATTTTCTACAATGGAACAATCTATACGGTAGATGACAGCAACCCACAAGTAGAAGCTGTGGCCGTAAAGAACGGCATGATAATGGCCACCGGCTCTAAAGCTGAAATAATGAAACTACAGGGTGATGACACGGAAATGGTAGACCTGCAGGGACAAACCATGACACCCGGTTTTATAGAGTCGCATGCCCACATGATGGGCGTAGGCTACAACAAACTGGAACTGGACCTGATGTATGTAAAAACCTATGACGAATTGGTTGAAAAAGTAGCTGAGGCGGTTGAAAAAGCTCAACCCGGTGATTGGATTACCGGAAGAGGTTGGCACCAAGATAAGTGGATAGAGAAGCCCGACCACATGGTTAAAGGCTTCCAGACTCATGATAAACTTTCAGAAGTAAGCCCTAACAATCCGGTGTGGCTGAGACATGCCAGCGGCCATGCTGCCTTCGCCAATGCCAAAGCCATGGAACTGGCGGGCGTGAATAACCTGAGCATTGAGAGCCTGCAGGGAGAAGTAGAGGGAGGAGAAATTATTAAAGATGAACTAGGCAACCCTACCGGAGTATTTACCGAACGGGCAGCTTCTATAGTAGGCAAACTCGTTCCGGCAGAAACAGAAGAAAGAGCCGAACAAGCGCTCCAAATGGCTATCGATGAATGCCTGAGACTCGGAATTACCAGTTTTCACGATGCCGGCTCCGGCCAGGATTTCATAGACCGATTGCAGCGATTCAAAGATCAGGGCAAGCTCAAAGTAAGAATGTATACCATGCTCACAGGCCGATCGCCACAACTCCTGGAAGAGTGGTACAAAAAAGGCCCGATGATAGACCCCGATCATTTGCACACCGTGAGGTCCATTAAACTGAATTGCGATGGTGCCCTTGGCCCTAGAGGAGCATGGTTGCTCGAAGAGTATACCGACAGACCCGGCCACTACGGCCATGAAACCCTCCCCATGGAAACCGTAACCGAAGTATCTGAAAAAGCTCTTGCTTCCGGCTTTCAAGTATGCTCTCACGCCATTGGCGACCGTGCCAATAGAGAAATACTCGATCGCTACGAGGCAGCATTCAATAAATACCCCAACATTGACCGAAGAGCTCAGCGCTTTAGAATAGAGCATGCCCAACACCTTAGTGAAGAAGACATTACCCGCTTTGGAGAAATGAATATTGTAGCCGCCATGCAGGCCATTCATATGAGTTCAGACAGGCCTTGGGCCATTGACAGGCTCGGTGAAGAACGCATTGTTGAAGGCGCCTATGTATGGCAAAAACTAATGCAAAGCGGTGCTGTAGTTTGTAATGGTACTGATGCTCCCGTAGAGCCTCTGGATCCGCTACCGTCATTTTATGCTTCCATTTCAAGAAAAACTCTCGAAGGTTTTCCTGAAGAAGGCTTTGAAGCCGACCAGGCTATGACCCGGGCGCAGGCTCTTAAATCATACACTTTAGATGGTGCCTATGCAGAGTTCGAAGAAGACTTCAAAGGCTCTATTGAAGTTGGAAAAGCAGCAGACTTTACCATCTTCAACAAAAACATTATGACCATTCCTGAGCAAGAGATTCTCAAAACCAAAGTAAGCATGACTGTGGTGGGAGGAGAAATTGTTTACAAGGCAGACTAATCGGCCTCCAAAAACGTAAAAACATTCCCGCTATTCATGGAAAACTGTGAGTAGCGGGTTTTTTATGCCCCTCTGGCTTTTGATGCGCACTTTGGCTTGGGTATTTAGGCCTTGTTTCCGAGCTTTAGTGCACACATATGGAAGAGCTACTCCTCACTCATTACCAGATTCAGGTCAAAACCATTGAAGAACTGGAAGGCTACATAAGCCACAATTATAAAGTTATTGGCCACGAGGCCAACTACGTGTTAAAAGTATATCCCAACACCCCGAGAGTTAAGGAAGAGGTGCTGGGTGAAATTGCGCTCGTTCGTCAGCTAGACCATTTGAATAGCCGACAAATTTCAACCACCATCCCCAACAAAAACAATGAGCTTTTAAGCACCGTTTCGCTCAACGGAAAAGAATGCCTCCTTCAACTCATGAGCTATATTGAGGGAACATTTTTGGCGGAAACCACACATACTCCTCAGCTGTTTGAAAGCTTTGGGCAGTTCCTGGGCCATATGGACCAACGACTCATTAATTTTGAAAATAGTGCCATAGCTAGTCGCAGACTCGTTTGGAACCTCGATAATTTTGAGTTGGCAACCCCTCTCGCACAATACATTACCTCTCCCTCTAAAAAGAAGCTGGTTGACCATTACATTATTGAGTGGCGCCAACACGTTGCCCACAAACTCCCCCATCTCAGGCACAGTATTATTTACAATGACGCCAACGACTGGAATGTATTGGTCCACGATTCGGCATTTGGAATCATCGATTTTGGTGATGCCTCCTACTCAGCCCTTATCAACGAAGTAGCCATTGCCTGCACCTATGCTCTCATGAATAAGGAAGAGCCCCTAAAGTGGGCTTCATATCTGGTTAAGGGCTATCACAGTGTGATGCCACTGCAAGAAGAAGAATTAAACCTACTATATTATCTAATAGCCGGTCGATTGGTTACCAGTGTGTGTAAGTCGGCCGAACAGGCCAAAGCACAGCCGCATAATACTTACATTCAAATTAGTGAAGAAGGAGCCTGGAAGCTTTTAGAGAAATGGATAACCATTGGACCTGTCCTTGCCGAAAACACTTTTCGCGAGGCCTGTTCGTATCCTCCGAAAAGCCCCCCTCCCCTTGAAAACCAGATAAACAATCGTCATAAATTCATTAGCAAGGGACTCTCCATTAGTTACAATACACCTATTCATATGGAGTCGGCCATATTTCAATACATGTTCGATAGGCATGGAAACCGGTTTTTAGATGCCTATAACAATATACCGCATGTAGGCCACCAACACCCAAAAGTTGTAGAAGCTGCGCAACGTCAAATCGCAAAACTCAATACAAACACCCGGTACTTGTACGATGCACTCCCCCAATATGCAGAAAAGCTCTTAAGCAAATTTCCGGACCACCTCAACCGTGTATTTTTTGTAAACTCCGGAAGCGCAGCCAGTGACCTTGCCATTCGGCTGGCCCAAAACTTCACCTCCCGAACGAACATTGGGGTAGTACAACACGGCTATCATGGCAACACCCGCACTGGCATTCAAATAAGCCCCTACAAATACATGGGAAAAGGAGGAACCGGGCGTGCAGAAAATATTGTCGAAGCCGAACTCCCCAACTCCTACAGGGGACGTTACAGAGGAGCAAGCGCTGGAGAAGCTTATGCACAAGACTATATTAACCATTTGAGCCAGGGTAAACCTCTGGCGGCTTTCATTGCCGAACCTATTGTGGGTTGCGGAGGCCAGGTGCCTTTGGCCAATGGCTTTCTGAGAAAGCTCGTCCCTCATCTACGAAACAGTGGAAGCCTATACATAAGCGATGAAGTTCAAACCGGTTTTGGCCGCATGGGCAGCCACTATTGGGGCTTCCAAATGCATGAGGTTTCTCCGGACATTGTGGTACTGGGCAAGCCTATTGGCAACGGCCACCCCATGGCAGCCGTGGTTTGTACTCAGGCCATAGCCGATGCTTTCGATAACGGCATGGAATTTTTCTCATCCTTTGGAGGAAACCCCGTTTCATGCGAAATAGGATTGGCCGTACTCGAAACCATTGAAGAGGAAGGCTTACAGAAAAATGCCTTAGAGGTTGGCAATTATAAAAAGGATCTATTTACTACCCTGGCAAAACAGTTTCCTCAAATTGGTGACATTAGGGGTTCAGGACTGTTTCTGGGCTTAGAGATTATTGCCGATGATGACCTGACACCTCACACTCAACTGGCCTCCGTTATTAAGAACGAATTGAGAAACAGGCACATTCTGGTAAGTACAGATGGTCCACACGACAATGTCATTAAATCGAAACCTCCTATGTGCTTTAACAAGACCAATGCAGAAGAGCTTGTGTCGGCTATGCACGAAATTCTAACCAGAAACACCTAAAATAAAAAGCCGCTTTTGAAGCGGCTTTTTATTTTACCCATAAGAACTCAGAGGTCTTTTCGAACCTCTATTAAAGACAAGATTTGGGCTATCCTTTAAACTCGCAACAGTCCACTGTTATCCTGCACTAAGTACGAGGTCCCGAAAAATCGGGATGAGGCCTTGTTTTGAGAGGGATTCACCCGGTATTTGAGTTAGAATTGTAAAGTTCGAAAACTGGTCTAAGCTCAAATGGGTATTTCTTTTTTCCCTGTTAATAATACAAACTTATGAAGCCTTTGGTTTCAAGAAAAAAGAAAAGCACCTTATTTCAGCCAGACATTCATAAAGTACACCATCTTACGTTTTCCAGCCACTTTTTAGTAGCTTGCAGGTTTAGACACGACTCGACTATTGGCACCAAATAAAGACAACATTCTCTCGCGGGACTTCATCCTGCATTTTGTTTCGTATTTCTTAATGGCCTCGGCCTTTTACTTTTTACTCCCTACCCTACCCATTTATGCCGTAAACGCACTCGATGCTAACAAAAATCAGGTGGGCTATATAATTGGCGTTTATGCACTGGCCGCCTTGTTGGTAAGGCCATTTTGTGGCTATGTACTCGATGCCTACGGCCGCAGATCGGTTTACCTTTGGGCTTTGTTGTTTTTTACTATTCTTACGGCCGCCTATCATCTGGCTTCGACCTTTTTCATTCTACTCATCATTCGGGTGTTTCATGGCATCGCCTGGGGAACTATTACCACAGGGGGGAGCACCATTGCAGCCGACCTTATACCTGAGTCGAGGCGCGGAGAAGGCATTGGATACTTTGGCCTGGCTATGACCTTCGCCATTGCCTTAGCTCCCTACGGAGGCGACCAGATTATGGGCCAAAACAACTTCGTCAACCTTTTTAGCATTTCTGCCATTGTAGCCCTGGCCGCTTTGGTATTGGCTCTGGTAGTAAAAGTGCCAAAAATCAAGACCGGAGAAACGAAAATTCAGCTCTCCAAAATGTTCGACAAGCGAGTAAATCGCATTGCAGTAGTCATGTTTACAGGGGCTTTCCCTTTTGCGGCTATTATTTCATTTATACGCATATACAGCGATGAACTGCAAATTAATCAAGGGGCTCTGTTCTTTATTTTTATGGCCATAGGCGTGGCGATTGTAAGGCTTATTGTTGGCAAAATTATGGACCGAAGAGGCCCTTCTGCTTTGGTAGCTACAGGCCTGCTAGTGACTGTAGCAGGGCTCATTTGGTTGCGTTATATCGATAGCTTTTGGCCACTGATGGCTGTGGGTGTATTAGTTGGCTTTGGCAATGGCATCATAATGCCTACGGTGCAAACCATGGCGCTCAATATGGTTCCTATGGAGCGCAGAGGAGCCGCCAATGCTACCTTCTTTTCAGCCGTAGACCTGGGCATTGGAGCTGGCTCAATTGCTCTTGGCTATGTAGCCGAATATTGTGGAATAGGCATGATGTTTTTTATCTGTGGAGTGATACTTTTGTTCCCGTTGGTGTTCTATTTTCTCTTTGTAAGAAAACACTATCATCAACATGTTGAGGAACTAAAAGCCGCAGAAAACAATGCCTAAAAAAATATTCTTTACCCCCGGCCCGTCCGCTCTATATTTCACGGTAGAAGAACACCTAAAAGCCGCTCTTAAAGAGCAGGTTATGGAAATCAATCACCGCAGCGCTCAGGCCGAAGCCTACTACCGGCAAACCGAAGAAAACCTTAAAGCCCTCATGAATATTCCGGCCGACTACCGTGTGCTTTTCCTCAGTTCGGCTACAGAAATTTGGGAGCGTCAGCTCCAAAACTTCGTCACCCAAAAGTCTTTTCACTATTGCTATGGTGCCTTTTCCAATCGCTTTTATGATTTTGCTAGCGACTGGAAACTGAGTCCGGAAAAGGCCGAAGCCCCGTTTGGCCAATTGCCGGATACCAATCCGAACCTTATTCCTTCAGATACTGAACTGATTACTATGGCCCTCAATGAGACCTCCACCGGGGTGGCCTTCCCTACGGAAAGTATTTATACCATTCGTCAAAAGCATAAAGAAGCCCTTATAGCTGTCGATGGTGTTTCGGCCCTCCCCGTAACGGATCTGAATTTCTCCATGGTGGACAGCGTCTATTTTTCTGTACAAAAATGCTTTGGGTTGCCTGCAGGTCTGGGCGTATGGATTGTGAGCCCCAGGGCAATAGAGGCTGCCAAAAGTAAGCTACAAAGTGGTCAGAGCATAGGCAGTTACATGGCACTCCCAAATCTGGTGAAGAATGCGGAAAAAGGGCAAACCACTTATACAGCCAATGTATTGGGTATATACCTTTTAGGCCGAGTTGCCGGAGATATGTTAGAAAAAGGCATTGATACCATCAGGCACGAAGCGCGCTACAAGTCGGCCTTATTGTACCATACCCTGGAGCAACACCCTGAGCTTACTCCGTTTGTCAGCGAAAAACACCTGAGGTCTCAAACGGTGGCTGTAGCCAATACTTTAGGAAGCTCTAGCGTGATTATTGATGCCCTAAAAGCCAAAGGTTTGGTTATCGGCAATGGCTATGGCCAATACAAAGGAAAACAAATCCGCATTGCATCATTTCCAACACATTCTAAAGAGCAAATAGAGCTTTTGGCAGACCTTATCAATCAATTATGAGGCAAGGGCCAGTGAAGAAAACCAAGAATATTATTTCTATATTTATTCGCCTTGCATATTCACCAAATATTAATTTTGCACCGAATTCTTAGTCTATGCCTTCACGAGAAAAAATAATGGTTTTGATGGATACCTCAGATGCAGACCGCACACTACTGAGGTTTTTGGAAGTAATTGCCACCACCAATGAAACCAAAGAGATTCACTTCTTTAACAGCATTAGTGAGATAAAAATACCGGAAGAGGTACTACGAGACTTCCCTGAAATTAAGGATAAGGCCATTGAAGAGCGTAAAAGTAAAATCAGTACACTGGTAAAAAATACGCTCCCTAAAAATCTGCAAGATATCTCAAGCTATCACATTAAAGAAGGAGCTCCGTCTAAGGCCATTCTTAAGTTTGTAGACAAACACAACATAGATCTCATTATGATGGGGAGACACAAGAACTTCATTGGAGGAGGTGTTCTTTCCAACCGTCTGGCCAGAAGAGCAGCCTGTAACCTATTCATCATTCCGGAAGAGGCAAAACCTACAGTGAACATGTTGCATGTTCCGTGCGACTTCTCCAAGCACTCTAAAATTGCCATGGAAGAAGCCATTAAAGTTGCCCGTAAGTATCCGGGAGTAAAGATTGTATGTCAGAACGTATATACAGTGCCGGGGGGCTATCATTACTCAGGCAAAACCTACGAGGAATTTGCCGAAGTGATGCGTGCCAATGCGGAAAAGGATTACAAAAAATTCATGTCAGAAATAGACCATGAGGGGGTAGACCTTGAGGTGGTTTATTCATTAGACACCAACGACAATCCGGTGACGGATATCATAGACTTTGCCCATGAAAACAATCCGAGCGCTATTTTTATTGGCGTAAAAGGAAGAACATCTACTACTGCCCTCTTTATTGGAAGTCGCGCTGAACAACTAATTCAGTACAACAATGATATTCCTATGATGGTGGTAAGGCCTAAGGGGCAAAACTCAGGCTTTATCGATCTGATTAAAGAAATCTAATAGGTTTTTCATAACCACACGGATCGGGTTTGTTAACCATAAAAAAAGAGCTTCTCAAAACTCCTGCTTTCCTCTTCAAGAGTAAGTAAAATCCGGAATTTTGAGAGGCTCCTTCTCTAGCCCGGCTTTGCCAAAGGCCAAAAACTGATAGGCTATTTGCCCTTCAGACGCTTTTCTTCTTTCTCTACCCAGGCCAACAAGGTTTTGGTTTCTTCTTCGGTCAATTTCATTTCAGGAAAACGCTCTACCATTCTTTCAGGAGGCATTTTACCATCTTCCAAAACCTCGAACATTTCAGCTACAAAATGCTCTTGCTCCTCTTTATTCATTTGAGGTACCTTAACCCATTGCAGCTTCTCTTTTGCCTTTTCATTACGAGCATCGGGTTTATGACAGTTCATACACTTCTTCTCTACAATGGCTTTTACATTTTCGGGAAGTTCAATTTTAGCATCCTGCTCCTGTGCATCCCTGCTTTCATTGGAGCTTGGTGCTACCACAAAAGCACTTGTCAAAAAAAACAATGCAGAGAGACCAAAAATAGCTTTGAGTTGGTTTTTCATAGTTTGTTATAGGTTTAAAAAATTAATGGTTCGACAATTGGTTCTTCAAAAGGTTTAAGATTTCTTGTTAGCCAACTCCCTTGCCGTAAGTCGTTTAAGCATAAACAGAGCGGTAAGCAAAACAGCCATAGGGATTAGCGTATAGGTAAAGGCTTTTTCGGCTCCCAGTGTTTTAAAAAGATAGCCTACAATTCGAGAGCCTATGGTACCTCCCAAGGCTGAAAAAATAATAATGAGCCCTGACATGGGACTATGCAGCTTTTTAGGTAATGCACTAAGTACTGCCGAATTGAGCAATGGATATATGGGAGCTATAAACAAGCCAACCAAGGGAAAGGCGTAGCCAATCAGGGGCACATCCGCCAATGTTTCCACTCCATCTATATTGGCATTTACAGCTTCAGGCAACACAAATAGCACCATAGCCATTGCCCCTAATATGCTCACTACCAAAACTACATGCCATGAAAATAATCGCGACAACTGCCCCGCTAGCAAGCGTCCAATACCCAGCGAAATGGCCAAAATGCTCGCCATCATTATCGCCACGTTTTCAGGCAACTGCATAACCTTCTCGTTAAAAGTCGGCAGCCAGGTCATTATTCCCTGCTCCACCATCACAAATAAAAATGCGGCTCCAACAAACACCAGTACCAAACCCTTGGCTATCAGAGAAATCATTTCCATAAAATCGGCCGAAAGGCTATTGCCGGGAGCTTCATACGAGTGCTCAAACCGTGCCTTCCAGAGCAGCACAAAAGCCACAGAAGTAAGTCCAGCCAAAACCCAATATACATTGAGCCATGCATTGGGTTGGTCAGGCACATTAAATGCGGGGAAAAGAAAATAGGCCAGAGCAATTCCAAACATAAACACCCCTTCTATATTGCTCATAAAACTATTATGCTCCTTCTGGCTATTGGTTACCAGGCCAATTACCGAGTATACAGCCACTTTAATAACACCGAAGCTTATACCCACCATCAGGAAGTGGAGCTTAGTAGTTAAAAAAGAATTACCGAAATACATTACCAGGCAGGCTATGGTCACCACCCCAAGGGCAGTCAGCATTCCTTTTTTATATCCTATTCTTGGTAGAAAAGAAGCGATAAGAAAAGAAGTTACCATTATGGAAATGTCTTTAAACCCCTCCAAAGTGCTTGCTTCTACCTCATCTACCCCAAAAACTTTTTGCGACTTAAGAATAACGATCCCCACAGAATTGAGCAGAATGGCAAAAACAAAATAGTTGATGTACAACGAAAGCTTGATGGCCTTGTGATTCATAGCTTTTAATTAAAGTAGCACTCGGAATATAGTGAAACTTCCTAAAAGAGCCCACTTATACCATCTGTAGCTCCGAATTTGACAGATAATCTCTATTTTGATGAGATGAAAAGGCAAGGGATGTTTCTGATACTTCTGTTCCTCTCTACTCACCTAGCCATAGGCCAACGAGCTAGAGATTACAACATTACTATTGGTGTCCTACCCACCGGAAAATGGAATGCCATTACGGATGTACCCGGGGTAAAAGTTGGTCACACCACTCTCATTGAAGGCGAAACTGTAAGAACCGGAGTAACCGCCATTCTTCCCCATGCGGGAAACATATTTCAAGAAAAAGTACCGGCCGCCATTTATATTGGCAATGGCTTTGGCAAACTCGCGGGAATCAGCCAGGTGCAGGAGTTAGGCAACCTGGAAACGCCTATTATTCTTACCAACACCTTGAGCGTACCTATGGGCATACAGGGTACTGTCAAATATACGCTTGACCTACCCGGCAACGAAAATGTACGATCGGTAAACGCGGTAGTGGGTGAAACTAACGATGGCGGCCTTAACGATATTCGAGGTATGCACATTACTGAAAACCATGTAATAAAAGCCATTCAGGGAGCACAATCCGGCCCGGTAACCGAAGGTAATGTTGGAGCCGGAACAGGCACCATAGCCTTTGGGTTTAAGGGAGGTATTGGCACCTCATCCAGAAGGATTCCGGAAACATTGGGAGGTTATACGGTGGGCGTTCTGGTACAATCGAACTTTGGCGGCAACCTAACCATTGCCGGAGCTCCCATAGGACAAGAACTTAACCGGTACCCGTTCAGGAGTGCTATTGAGAAAAGTGATGGTTCATGCATGATTGTAGTTTTGACTGACGCTCCCCTGGATGCCAGACAACTGGAAAGGCTGGCCAAAAGAGCCATGTTGGGATTGGCCAAAACCGGGGGAATCGCCTCCAACGGTAGTGGAGACTATGTAGTAGCTGCCTCTACAGCCGAAAACATGAGAATTGCATACCAAACCGCTCATACAACCGACACGGGCGATGTATTGAGAAATGACAACATATCGCCATTATTTATGGCCACCATTGAAGCCACTGAAGAAGCCATAATTAATTCGCTAATAGCGGCTAAACGCATGGAAGGCAACGGCCGAACCATTGAAGCACTACCGATGGATAAAGTACTGCCCTTGCTGAAAAAATATGGAGTTACTCGATAGAGGCCCGCATAGCATCCAACACCTCGCTGGCTCCCTCTATCGACTGAATATCAATACCTTCGAAGCCTTTCATCCAGCATGCGAGCGCCTCATCGACCTGTTCCAGCACTTTGAGCCCCTTAGCTGTAATGAGCACATCTTTTGCCCTTCGATCCGACTCACAAATAGTGCGCTCAACCAACCGTTTTGTTTCCAGCCTGTCTACAATTCTGGAAGCATTCGACATACGATCCAGCATACGCTCTATAATAGTATTTACCGTACATGGTTTAGGATACTGGCCTCTTAGTATGCGCATTACATTGTATTGCGGAGAGGTGATACCAAAGGTCTTTAACAGCTTGTTCTGCTTGTCTAACAACCAGCCGTTGGTGTAAAGAATGTTAACTATCAATTTTTCGTAAGAACTCTTAAAGTCCTTGCCCTGTTTTATATCTTCCGCGATTCCCATGGGTCTTTGGTTGGATGACGCCTAAAATTAACACATTGTACTAATTCTTCCACGTCAGTAAATACACATTACACCACAGGTTTGTTTTGTACATTGAACGTAATATTACACACATTAAAAAATTTACGTCCTAAACCTGCAGGTACACATTATCAAATGTAAGAAAACCCCTCAAATTCAGCAGCATAATGTAAATTAGTACAGCTATATTAAACCATTCAATCGCAGTATCATCTAACTCCAAAACTTCACCATTTGCACGAACAGGAAATACTCACCGAATTTAAGCAACCCTCCACAAGAGAAAGGGCCTTTCGGAAGTTAGTTTCGGCTTATCAGGAGCGGGTGTACTGGCATGTTCGTAAGATTGTTATTACACATGACGATGCAGACGATGTGACTCAGGAGGTTTTCATTAAAGTGTACAAACACCTCGATGAGTTCAAGGAAAACTCTCAGCTATTTACCTGGATATACCGAATAGCTACCAACGAAGCACTGAATCAGCTCAAACGAATTAAACGAAGAACTGCACTCTCTATAGACGATGTTCACAAAGAACTTTCTAACCACCTGACACACGGTCAATTGATTAACGGAGATGAGATTCAGATGAAACTCCAAAAAGCCGTATTAAAACTGCCCGAAAAGCAGCGACTGGTGTTTAACATGAAATACTTCGATGACCTGAAGTACGAAGAAATAGCAGAAATAACCGGTACCAGCGTGGGTGCCTTAAAAGCCAGCTTTCACCTGGCTGTTAAAAAAGTAGAGGAAGAACTGAACGCAGATTAAACCTTCTAACCATTTGAAAATCAAAGTACCATGAACAAAAAAGGCCGACATATTAAGCTTGAAGACCAACCCGAACTGGCCAAGAATATTTTCGAGGTACCGGAGGGTTATTTCGATCGGCTAAATAAAGACATACTTGAAGCCGCAGAAAGAGAAGACAGCACGCTTTACAAAAACGAAAAGCTGAAGACGCTTCCATTCGAGGTTCCTCAAAACTACTTCGAAGAGTTAACGGAAGAAATAATGGCCAAAACTGTGGGCCGGGAACGTAAAGTAGTTCCGCTTTATAAGCAAAGTCCAATGCGCTGGCTGGCCGTAGCGGCAAGCTTAGTGCTTATCGCAAGCTTTTACTTTCTTTCGCCTAAAGCACTGCCCGAAAACAATGAATCAGGCCTGGAGCTGGTCTCTGACGATACAATAATTGATTACCTCAATGCACAACAGGCCTTTCAAAACGATATTTTCAGCGATGTAGACTCGTTCGATCTGATACTGGACGAAATAATTGCCGAAGAACTTAATAGTTTTGCTGACCTGCTAACTACCAATGCAGAACTGGATTACCATTTTGAATATTTTGACTACTAAGATCATGAGATTCGCATATATACTTTTGTTGGCAATTGCCTGCAACCTTGTCGTAGCACAAGATCGCAATGGCAGAAGCTCTGACGACTGGGAAAAATTAAAAGCAGCCCGCATAGCCTTTTTGTCGAACAGGCTGCAACTTACCAGCGAAACCGCACAAAAATTCTGGCCCATTTTCAACGAATATGAAAAGGAAAAAGACGCTTTGAGTAAAAAATACAACGAGCAAAAAAGAAACCTTGTGGGGGCTAACGGATGGAAAAACATGACCGATGAAAATGCCGATAAAATGCTTGAGGTATATCTGGAGCAAAAACAGGCAGAACTCGATCTGGAAAAGAAATACCTTACCCGTTTTAACGAAGTACTCGATAAAAATCAGATATGGATGGTTATTCGAATAGATTCTGATTTCAGGCGGTCTTTAATGAAGCGCATAAGTGACGATAAAGACAGGCCTAATAGGGATAATGGAGGAAACAGACATTTTCCCCAGCAAAATCACTAGAAGGCAAAACTTCGTAATAACAAAACCCGACCGGCTCTGTTGCCCATAAAGCAGCAGAGTCGGTTCTTTTTTAAACACATAGCCACCGGCCTCTAACGCGCCAGACAGTTCAGGTATATGTTTTCTTTTTCGTTTGTAGCCTGCCGGCTTTGCCGTAATTTGCAACATGGCGCATCTCTCCCTTTTTCAACTCAATCACCTGATCAAAAGCCAGCTGGAAAACAACCTGGCTGGTTCCTATTGGGTCATTGCAGAAATAAGTGAGCTTCGGAACAACCAGAAGGGCCACTGCTATATGGAGTTGGTAGAAAAGGAGAATAACTTCATTCAGGCCAAAATAAGAGCTAACATCTGGGCCTATACCTACCGCACACTCAGCCAGCAATTCGAGCAAGCCACAGGTTCTACCCTCAAGCCGGACATCAAAGTACTATTCAATGTGAGTATCAATTTTCATGAAGTATATGGGCTCAGCCTGACCGTTAACGATATAGACCCCAACTTCACTATTGGAGAAAGGTCGCGGCAGAGAGAGGAAACCATTCGCAAGCTCAAAGAAGAAGGTTTTTTAAACCTCAATAAGTCGCTGCCCCTACCTCTGGTACCTCAGCGGATAGCCGTCATTAGCTCACTCACCGCAGCAGGATATGGCGACTTCATCGATCAGCTAGAAAACAACTCGCAAGGTTACGATTTTCTGATTGAAAGCTTTAACGCCACCATGCAAGGAACAGAAACCGAAAACTCAATTGCCAAAGCGTTGGAAAACATACGACAGCGCCAAGAAAAGTACGACCTCATCGCCATAATCAGAGGGGGTGGTGCCCAAACCGATCTGGACAGTTTTGATGGCTACAACCTGGCCAAACTCATTGCCTCGGCTCCACTGCCGGTTCTTACGGGCATTGGTCATGAACGTGACCAGACAGTAGCCGACCTTGTGGCCAACACAGCATTGAAAACGCCAACAGCCGTAGCCGAATTTATTATTTCAGGCATGGACCGGTTCTATAACCAACTCTACGATCTCAATACACGTGTAGAAAGAGGGGTGAGAGATAAGTTTAATATGGCTAGGCAACAGTTGGTTCAAATGGGGCATCGGCTTGAAAGATCAGGCCTCAATTATCTAAAACAAGCCCAACAGCTTCTGTCAGATAAACAACATATGCTTAAATTCGCCAGCAGAGCGCAGGTAGAAAAAAGCCGTTCTCTGTTGACGGGTCTGGAGGATAAAATTAAGCTTATAGACCCGGAAACAATCTTTAAGCGCGGATACTCCATTACCCTGAAAAATGGAAGGTCAATCAACCAACAGCCGATTGCAGTGGGAGACGTGCTGATCACCAAAAATCAACACACACAAATTGAAAGCAAGGTGACAAACATAGAAAATGAGCAGTAAAACAACCTATAAAGAAGCTCTCCAGCGAATCAATGAAATTGTGGAGAGAATTGAAAACCAAAACCCCGACATTGACGAACTGTCGAGCCTGGTTAAAGAGGCTACAAAGCTAATCAACGACTGCAAAGCCAAGTTGGAAAACACAGAAGCAGAAATACAATCATCGCTTGAAAAACTCAATTAACTCCCATGACCGAGCAACAAGCCCTCTCCGAAATTAAAAAGCTCACAGAGCAAATCAATTACCATAACGAACTCTATTATCAGAAAGACCAACCTGAAATTTCAGACTTTGAGTTCGATCAATTATTGGAGCAACTTATTGCCCTTGAAAACAAGTTTCCTCAGTTCAAGTTCGAAGACTCCCCCAGCCAACGTGTAGGAGGAACCATAACCAAAAACTTCGAAACGGTTGTTCATAAATATCCCATGCTTTCTTTGGGCAACACATATTCTAAAGAAGAACTCATAGACTGGGATAATCGGGTAAAAAAAGGACTGGGAACTAATGAGTATGCATACTTCTGCGAACTAAAGTTCGATGGAGTGGCTCTGAGCCTAACCTACGAAAAAGGAATATTGAAGCGCGCAGTAACCCGTGGCGATGGCACACAAGGAGACGACATTACCGCCAATGCTAAAACCATACGAAGTATACCCTTGCGTATTGGCACACAAACTCCTGATAGTTTTGAGGTTAGAGGAGAAGTCTATTTTCCAAAAGAGCAGTTCGCCCGGATCAACGCTGAACGGATTGATGCCGGAGAAGAGCCTCTGGCCAACCCCAGAAACGCAGCTTCGGGTACGCTAAAAATGCAAGACTCTTCGGTAGTTGCTTACCGAAAACTCGACTGTTACCTCTACTCCCTTCTTGGCAAATCCGTTGAGGTAAATACTCATTCTGAGTCTATTGCCCTGCTGGAAAAATGGGGCTTTAATGTTTCACAGACCTACAAACGTTGCCAATCTATAGAAGAAGTACTCGACTATATAGCCTATTGGGAAATCAAAAGACACGAACTCCCATCAGAAACCGATGGAGTAGTGATAAAAGTAGATAGTCTCCACCATCAAAACGAACTTGGGTTCACAGCCAAAAGCCCCCGGTGGGCCATTGCCTACAAGTACAAAGCCGAAAGTGCCTCAACCGTTTTAGAAAGTATATCTTACCAGGTGGGCCGCACAGGAGCCGTTACTCCCGTAGCCAATTTAAAACCCGTGCTCTTGGCCGGAACTACCGTTAAAAGAGCATCGCTGCACAATGCCAACGAGATCAAACGCCTGGATCTCCGCCTGGGCGACACAGTATTCGTAGAAAAAGGTGGAGAAATCATCCCTAAAATCACCGGTGTAGACCCGCTGGCCCGGCCGGTAAACAGTCAACCGGTAAGCTACATAAGCCATTGCCCGGAATGCCAGACCGAACTTATACGGAAAGAAGGAGAAGCAAACCATTACTGCCCCAATACAGAAGGATGCCCTCCTCAAATACTGGGAAGAATTGAGCATTTTATTCAACGGAAAGCCATGGATATAGACAGTCTTGGCTCAGAAACACTCAGAGGCCTTCTGGACAAAGAGTTAATTCATGACTATGCCGGCCTATACCAGCTCACTTTCGATGACCTGAACGGCCTGGAGTTTCGTATTTTCTCAGAGAAGAAAGGTGAATACAGTGCCCGAAGCCTAAGGGAAAAATCAGCTTCCAATATCATAAAAGCCATTGAAGAATCGAAGAAAGTACCCTTTGAACGAGTTCTGTTTGCCCTGGGTATCCGCTACGTTGGCCAAACCGTGGCAGAGAAACTAGCCCGCCACTTCAAAACTATCGACAACCTGATGAATGCCTCCTTGGAAGAATTGGTTGCCGTGCCCGAAATTGGAGAACGCATTGCCGAGAGTGTGACAGATTTCTTCAGCCATGAAAAAAATCAGAAACTAATTGCCGATCTTCAGCAAGCCGGACTCCACTTCCAGATAGAAGAAACGGAAGAGGTAAGTGAAAGCCAAAAACTGACAGATCTTTCTTTCGTAATCAGTGGAGTATTTCATCAGTTTTCGCGAGACGAATTGAAGGAAAAGATTAAACGGAATGGCGGCAAAGTAGTCTCATCCATCAGCGCTAAGCTAGACTACCTTGTGGCCGGAGAAAACATGGGACCTGCCAAATTGGAAAAGGCCACTCAATTGGGCATTAAAATCATCTCAGAAGATGAATTCATTCAACTCATCAACAGCTAAATGTCAATACTAGGAAGGAAGATTCTGGGGCTTGTCAATAAGCCCAGAAAACGCGAGTACAAAGAGCCTATACCACCATACGAAAAGGCCACTAACATTGGCGTTCTCTATACCTATGAAGGCGAAAAGAAAGAAGAAAGCATAAACCACCTGGTTGAAGAACTGGGTAAGCATAAGCACATTCAAGTACTTTGTTTTGTGAACCAAAAGGAAGTACCATCTCTCAACCGTGCCACTCTGAAAATCGACCAGATTAGTAGTTGGGGCAAACTTAATTCTCCGGAAACCGAAAGCTTTTTAGACACTTCTTTCGACTATCTGCTACATCTCGATTTTGAATTGAACGAAATTGTTCAAACGCTGTTAAATCGTACAAAAGCCAAGTGCAGGGTTGGTTTTCACTCTGAAACGGCCACCAATTATTATGAATTGATGATTGGTATCAACAAAAGTGCCGGGACTGCTAATTTTGCAGAGCAAATGGTTAAATACATTAAGGCAATCAGGTAAATGGAAAAATTACATGGAACAGGAGTGGCGCTTATAACGCCATTCACTCAAGAAGGGCTGGTAGATTATGATAGTCTTAAGCGAGTACTCGACTTCACCAGCGAGGGAGTTGACTATTACGTTGTTATGGGAACAACCGGTGAGGTAGCTACACTCACTAAAAGCGAGAAAAAAGCAATTCTAGCCTTCGTGCGCGAAAATAACACGAAGAAATTACCCATAGTATACGGCATTGGCGGCAACAATACCGCGGCCGTACTCGATGAAATAAACGACACCAACTTCGATGGAGTGGACGCTCTACTCTCAGTGAGTCCATACTACAACAAGCCTAGTCAGGCAGGTATTATTGCTCACTTCCGAAAAGTGGCCGATGCAAGCCCGGTTCCGGTAATACTTTATAATGTTCCGGGCAGAACAATGTCAAACATGCTGGCCGAAACTACGCTTGCTCTGGCCCAACATCCTAACATATTGGGTATAAAAGAGGCCTCAGGCAAGCTCGATCAGTGCCAAAGTATAGCCACCCAAAAGCCAGAAAACTTTCTACTTATTTCCGGAGACGACCTCATTACCACCGAAATTATGGAGATGGGCGGCTGTGGAGTTATCTCAGTTTTGGCTAATGGGTTTCCCATAGAATTCAGTCAGATAGCCCGATTGGCACTGAGTGGCGATTTTAAAAAGTCTAAGGAGATTTCTAACAGCTTTGAAGCCATAAACCCGCTAATGTATGTAGAGAGTAATCCGGTTGGGATAAAAGAGGTATTGAGACAAAAAGGGGTATGTAACAATCAGGTAAGACTACCCTTACTCCCTGCTACTGAAGAACTTAAGCAGAGGATAGCCGCGTTGCTCTAAACCAAAAATTGAGACAATAAAAAAGCCAATCAAGCAATTGATTGGCCTCTTTATATAAATACGGTTTCCGTATTAGCTATTCTTGATGTTTTGAACATCGATTCTGATTTCCTGAGCTAGGTTCTTAAGCTCTTGCATTCCTTTTCTAACTCTAGTACCAGCAGCCTGGTTACCTTTGTCATAGAATTTTGCGAAATCGTCCTCAAGTGAATCTACTAATGCTTTTACTTTGGCAAATTGACTCATATTTATCGTGTTTTAAGGTTGTTGATAATATTGTTTAATTCAGAGCAATATAAAGCAAAATACTCTATTCACAACAATAGAGGCACTTTTTTTTGAGTTTTACTCACCAAAGGCGAGGGCCAACTCTTCTTTTCTATACTCCCCTGATGTAAGTTTTCCTTTAATTGCTTCAAAGGCTGCGATGGTCTCCTCAACATCCTCCAAAGAGTGCGATGCCGTAGGTATAAGACGAAGTATGATCATACCCTTAGGTACCACCGGATAAATAACCACCGAACAGAAAATATTGAAGTTCTCTCTCAGGTCTTTGCTCAGCGCTGCAGCCTCTCCTACTGTACCGTTCAATACCACAGGAGTAACCGGAGATTCTGTTGTACCAATGCTAAAGCCTTTCTCTTTCAAGCCACTTTGCAAAGCATTAACAATCGTCCAAAGCTTGTTCTTATGCTCCGGATTATCGCGCAACATAGAGAGCCTTTTAAGACCGCCAATGACAAAGGGCATTGGTAAAGACTTGGCAAAAATCTGAGATCTCATGTTATACTTAAGGAACTTAATGATCTCCTTGTCTCCAGCCACAAAGGCACCAATAGCCGCCATAGACTTGGCAAAAGTAGAGAAGTAAAGGTCTATTTCATCCTGACAACCCAAGTGTTCGCCTGAGCCGGCTCCGGTAGCCCCCATAGTTCCAAAGCCATGTGCATCATCTACCAAAAGCCTAAAATTAAACTGACTCTTCAGCTCGGCAATTTCCTTTACCTTACCCAGGTTACCGGTCATTCCGAAAACCCCTTCGGTTATTACCAAAATACCTCCACCGGTTTCTTTGGTAATTTTTGTAGCCCTTTCCAACTGCTTGGCAAGGTTCTGAATATCGTTATGAGGGAAAACAAAACGTTTACCCATATGAAGCCTCACTCCATCGATGATACAGGCATGAGACTCTGCATCATACACTATTACATCTTTACGATCTACCAGAGCATCTATAATAGACAAAACTCCTTGGTAGCCATAGTTAAGCAAGTAAGCCGACTCTTTCATTACAAACTCGGCCAATTCCTGCTCGAGTTGCTCATGATAACTGGTATTACCAGACATCATTCTGGCTCCCATCGGGTATGCCATTCCCCAGTCGGCAGCTGCCTGAGCATCAACCTCTCTTACTTCGGGGTGATTACCTAAACCCAGGTAATTGTTTAAACTCCAGGTCAATACTTCTTTTCCCATGAACTTCATTCTTGGAGCTATCTCTCCTTCTAGTTTTGGGAACATGAAATACCCTTCTGATACGTCTGAATGCTTGCCTAGTGGGCCTTGATTAGACAATAATTTTTCAAATAAATCCAACGCCTTAGTGCTTTAATAGTCGATTCTCACTTATTCAAAGAAGACGCAAAGGTAATACTATAATAACCATTTATCAAAAATAGAGACACATATAAAAGACTGATTGGTTCTCAAAACCAATATTATTAATTAGCATTGCAAGCGAGAATTTGAGCCTATGTCAGAAAGTAAAATTAAGAAGATCTTAGTGGCCAACCGAGGCGAGATTGCCATCCGTGTAATGAGAACTGCCCGCGAAATGGGCATCAAAACCGTGGCCATTTACAGCGATGCAGACGTTCATTCACCACACGTGCGCTATGCCGATGAAGCCGTAAACGTTGGGCCGGCTCCATCCAATCAGTCATACCTTAAGATGGATAGAATCATAGACATCTGCCTTGAATTAAACGTAGATGCTATTCACCCCGGCTATGGTTTCCTCTCTGAAAATGCCACATTTGCCAAAAAGGTGGCCGAAAAAGGCATTATTTTCATTGGCCCTTCTACACACGCTATAGAAGTAATGGGCGATAAACTTGCCGCAAAAAATGCTGTTAAAGCATACAACGTGCCCATGATTCCGGGGGTAAACCATGCCGTTACAGACTTGGCCGAAGCCCGAAAAATTGCTGAAGATATTGGATACCCCGTACTCATTAAGGCCAGTGCCGGAGGCGGAGGAAAAGGCATGCGTGTGGTAGAACGGCCTGAGGATATTCAGGAGCAAATGCAGCGTGCCATGAGCGAAGCCGAATCGGCTTTCGGAGATAAATCTGTCTTTATTGAAAAGTACATCGGTTCACCTCGGCACATAGAAATTCAGGTGCTGGGCGATCAGCATGGCAACCTGGTATACCTTTTCGAAAGAGAATGCTCTATACAACGCAGACACCAAAAAGTAATTGAAGAAGCCCCTTCATCCGTGTTAACTCCCGAATTAAGAAAAGCTATGGGAGAAGCAGCCATTGGTGTGGCAAAAGCATGCGACTACTACGGTGCAGGAACGGTAGAGTTTATCGTAGATGAGAATCTCGACTTCTTCTTTCTGGAAATGAATACGCGTTTACAAGTAGAGCATCCTGTGACCGAAGAAATAACAGGCATTGATCTGGTAAAAGAGCAAATACGGATTGCCGAAGGACACCCGCTAAGCTTCAGCCAGGAAGACTTGAAGATTAAAGGACACTCCATTGAAGTACGGGTATATGCTGAAAATCCCAAAGAGAATTTTCTTCCCGAAACCGGCCGTCTTGAAACCTATAAGATACCCCAGGGGCCGGGAATCCGTGTAGATGATGGCTTTGAAGAAGGCATGGATATTCCGATCTATTACGACCCTATGATTGCCAAACTTGTGGCTACGGGTGAAAACCGGGAACAAGCCAGAATGAGAATGCTCAGAGCCATCAATGAATACGAAATCACAGGCATTAGCACTACGCTCGACTTCTGCTCCTTTGCCCTGAAGCACGATGCCTTTATCAGCGGTGACTTCGATACAAAGTTTGTTCAAAATCACTTTAAACCGGGGTATCTTGATGCTCATAATGAAGAGGAAGAAACCATTGCCATTGCTCTGGCTGCCTATGCCCTTGAAGAAAAGAAAAAAGCTACCAACCGTGCCGATGCGAGCGGACAGTTGAGTAAATGGAAGTTGAGAGCAAAGCAATAGTATGGCGAAAATTCTACCCTTTAGGGCATGGAGATACAACAAGGAGCTATCTCGTACTATAGATGAGCTAACCTCTCCGCTGTTCGATGTGATTTCCGAAAAACAGCGAGACGCTCTATATGCTATACCTTACAACAGCATACACCTGAGCGTTCCATTGAACTCGGAAAGCCCGCTAGAAGCACGGCATACCATTACCCAGTGGAAAGAGAAAGGAATAATTGAGCAAGACCCAATTCCCGGAATTTATGTGTATTACCAGCATTTTGCCCTACCGGGAAGCGATAAAAATTACGTAAGAAAGGGGTTCGTTAGCTTCATAGAAGCCACTGATTGGGGAAAACCCGACTCCGTTATTTTAAGGCATGAAAACACCATCCCTCACTCGGTAGCCGATCGTGTAGAAGTATTGAAAGCAACAGAACTGAACGTTAGTCCTACTCACGGTCTATACTTCGATCCTGACTTTGAGCTGGAGCAATACATGGATGAAAGCCAGCTAAACCCTATTTATGAAACGGAAGACTACCAAGGGGTAAAAGATGTACTTTCAGTGATCCACGATCGAAACATTATTCAAAAGTTCATCGACAAACTAGGCCCTGAGAAAATCATTCTTGCCGATGGTCATCACCGACTGGAGAGCTCCATACAGTACAGGCAGGAGATGGTAGAAAAACAAGGATCCGGAGGACATGAAGGCTTTAATTTTCACCTTATGTACCTCACCAATGGCGAGGCTGATGATCTTCGCATTCTGCCGACTCACCGACTCATAAACGGCATTAACGATTTTAGCCGAGAGGACTTTATGAAGAAGCTGGAGCCTTATTTCTTCATTCGCCCTATAGAAAACCCGTATGACATTACGGAGATAATTCTGGGTAAGCAATGGGCTTTTGGTCTTCTTTTTAAAGATGAAACCTTTAAAGTACGACTGAAGCCTGAAGCACTGGATGCAATGGAGTGGAATTTTCCAGAGGTTGTAAAGCGGCTGGATCTTACCGTGATGCACTACTTCATCATAGAGAAAGCACTTGGTATAAAAGGCAAAGACCAGCGAAAATCCAGAAACATTTCTTTCGAAAGAAATTTCGCCACCTGCCTGAGCAAAACCATTCGCAACGAAGCCCAGTTTGCCATCATAACCAAAGAAATAAGCATGGACACGGTAAAGGAGGTATGTCATTCCGGTTATACATTACCTCAAAAATCGACATATTTTTACCCAAAAGTGATTTGTGGCTATTTATTCGGATCTATAAAGGATGATGAATTTACCCTACCGTTTAATCCTTGGGAGTAAATCTCCCAGAAGGCAGGAGCTACTAAAGAACCTGGGGCTTGACTTCGAAGTTCGGGTTAGGCCTGTTGACGAAACATTCCCTACTCATCTGGAAGCCACCCAAATGGCAGAGTTCATTGCCAGAAAGAAGGCCGAAGCTTTTGATGACCTACTAGCCTCAGAATTGGTTATTACTTCCGATACGGTTGTGATATGCGATGGCAGGGCGTTGGCTAAACCGGCCAACCGAGATGATGCCAAAACCATGCTGCAGGCTCTTTCCGGCAATAGTCACCAGGTAATCACAGCCGTATGTCTCAAAACCCAAAATAAAATCACCTCATTTTCAGAAAGTACATTGGTCTACTTCGATGCTCTCGAAGCCGCTGAAATAGACCATTACATAGACCTTTATAAGCCTTTCGATAAAGCAGGAGCCTATGGCATTCAGGAATGGATTGGCATGATTGGTATACATAAAATTGAGGGCGACTATTACAATGTGATGGGGCTGCCGCTTCATAGGCTATACAAAACGCTAAGGTCATTCACTTCGCAGGTCTAACCTTATCTGCAAAACTTTTGGTTATCCGTATTCAACAAAAAAGCACCCCTTTAGGAGTGCTTCTTAATTGATAATTATGAGTCTGTATTAATTAGTTCGTTGCAGGAGCAGCAGCCGGCTTTTTGGCTTGCATTTTTTCTACCAAATCCCCATCCTTCAATCGCTTAGACACTACAAAGAATGGCCCTGAAATAACCTCCTGACCTTCATCTAAACCGGATAGTATCTCAATATTGTCGAAGTCGCTAATGCCGGTTGTTACCTCTACCATTTTAGCCACTCCCCCTTCATTTACAAAAACAACTTCTTTGAGGTTGTCTTCACTGGCCAGTCGGTTAGAGGCCGGTGTAGCTGTTGTCTCATTATCATTTTCTCCGTTAGCTCCTTTGAAGTTTGGATTACGGGTAGTTACAGCCGCTAAGGGCACTGAAAGTACATTCTGCTTGGTTGTAGTGATAATCTCAACACTGGCTGTCATACCCGGACGGAAAGGTGAAGGACCATTAATTTCCGATAGCAGGTCGGTAAAACTCTCGTTGAGAATTCTTATTTCTACTTTGAACTCTGTAACCGCATCGGCCGAAGCTTTTGGATTAGCCGTGTTTGCAATTTGAGTGACTATACCCTTAAACTTTTTATCCATCTGAGAGTAAGAATCCACATCAATAATTGAGGTATCACCCACACTCACTCGAATAATGTCATTCTCGTTTACATCTACTTCAACCTGCATTTGGTTAAGGTCTGCCAGACGCATCATTTCTGTACCGGCCATTTGCTGAGTACCTACCACACGCTCTCCCTTCTCTACGTTGAGTTTAGAAATTGTACCACTGGCAGGAGCCGTAACCACAGTGAGTCTCACGTTTTCCTTAGCTTCATCAACTGTAGCTTGGCTCGATTTGATAATGTATTCGGCTGCCTTCACGCTTTCTTCTGCCGCCTCCAGGTTATACTTGGCCGTGAGATAGTTAGACTGAGCCGTTTCAAAATCGGCATCTGAAATCACATTCTCTTTTCTCAATTGCTCTGCCCTTTTGAAAGCAAGTTCTGCCTGAGTGAGCTGTGCCTCGCTGCGGGCCTTGTTGGCCTTGGCAGAGGCTAGGTTGGCCAATTGTTGGTTAAGGTTGGCCTGAGCTCTATCTAAGGCTGACTGTAAGTTATCAGGCCTGATTTTAACCAGCACCATGCCTTCATTGACAAAGTCTCCTTCTTCTACATTCAATTCTATAATTTCCCCTGCAACATCGGGGCTTATGATAATTTCTGTTACTGGCTGAACCACGCCCGAAGCAGTAACTTTTTCTATAATGGTGTTACGGCTTACCTTTGCCATTTCTACAGACAAGGTTTTCGCACCACCAATAAAGCCTGCTTGCTTACCTACAATAGCAAATATCATAATGGCGGCTACTGCTATCAGTAGTATCCAGACAATTCGATTCGATCCTTTTTTCTTCTTAGCCATGTTGTTGTTCTTAATCTAAAGTGATTGGGTTACCCAAATAAAAGTCTAAAATTTTTGCGCGGAATATGTATTCGTACTTGGCCCGAACAAGGTCAGTTCTGGCTGCAAATAAGTTGTTGTTGGCCACCTGATAGTCCACAAAATTGGCACTCCCCGCATTGTACCTTTGCTCAGTGGCCCGGAATGATTCTTCGAGGGCCGCTACTCGCTTTTGAGAAGCTTCGTAAGACTTCAAAGCGGCCAAAGCCGTGTTATAAGCCGACTCAATGTTTTGTCTCAGTGTATTTTTCACCGTTTGGGCCTGAATTTCTGCACGCTGCTTATTAATCTCTGCACGCTGTAGGTTGGCAGTATTTCCATAACGGTTGAAGATAGGAATGCTCAGGTTTACCCGAACGGATTGCCCCAGGTTATCATTAAACTGGTCAGTAAACCTGTATGAATCAGAAAATACGGGCACGGTTTGCGTTCTTGGATTGGAAAAAACGCTCTCGTTGGTCCCTTGCACAAAGCCAATTTCCTGGGCAGGCACAACAACCTCTTGTGTACCGGTAAGCTGCCTTGCCTGATCGGAATAGTTGGTAGAAATACTACCGCTCAATGACAAGGTGGGCAGGAAAGCTCCTTTAGAAATTTTTACATCCATATCACTGCTCTGTATTCCCAGTTCGGCACTCTTTACATCGGGTTGATTGTCTAGCGCTATTTCATAAATCTTAGAAGGGTTGCTCATAGCCAGCCTAACTGATTCAATCTCCAGGGTTGGTGCCTCCAACTGAAGGTTTACCTCTGCTGGCATCTGCATAGCCTGCTTCAAATTAAGCATAGCCAGGTTCAAAGCGTTTTCGGCATTCACTACCTGAACTTCGTTAGAAGCCAACTGAGACTCTAAATCGAGCTGATTGGTAATGGGCAGAGAGCCTGCCTGCACCAATTTGGTCGTACGATCTAATTGTGCGGCTGTAGCCTCTCGCTGGTACCTTGCATTTTGCAGTTGTTCCTGATTGAGCAGTACGTTTAGAAAGTTAGTCGCCACCTGCAAGCCTATGTCGTTCTTAGCTTTTTCAAGGTCTAATCCGCTGGCTTCCAGATTCAGCTCATTTCTTTTAATGGTATTTCTAAGAGCTCCTCCGCTGTAGAGTACCACAGACGAACTAGCAGAGAGACCTCCGGTAGTGAAATCCTGACTCACAAAGGAGTTAGATACCGGATCAATACTTCTACCGAACGATTTACCCACGCTTCCGTTGGCACTTACGCTTGGCAACAGGGCAAATCTGGATTGCTTCAGGGCTATTTCATTGCCCAATTGGTTTAGTTGATTACTTCTTACGCTCAGGTTGTTTTCCCAGGCGTAATTAATACACTCTTCCAGAGTGAAAGTTGTTTGACCTTCCTGACTTTGAGCCAGGTGAAAGCTCAGGAGCATTCCCAGCCCAAAAATTATTGTTTTTTTCAACTTCATGATTTGTATTTAAAAATCTATATCCGGAATAAATATGACCTCATTTATCCAGCTCAAATGTTTCAGAAAATCGATGGTTACCTGCGAGGGTTTAGAGTCCATTTCTATCACGTGACAGGCTCGGTCGTTCTTACCTTTTCGGTTAACCGCCATGGAGGCAATGTTGCAATCTTCATTGGCTAAAACTGTGGCAATAAAGGCAATAGCTCCTTTTTTATCGGCTGCCATTATAATCATTGTACTCAGGTTGGCATTGAACCCTACTCCAAAACCGTTTACACTGCCAATTTTTATTACCCCGCCACCGCGGCTCTCACCCACCACCTCAATGGTGCGGTCTCCACTGGTAGCTACCACCTTAACCGTATTTGGATGCATAACAGATGCATTGCCTACCGACTTAAATTTGTACTGAAAGCCAGCTTCTTTGGCCAGGTCGAGGGCGGTTTTAATCCGGTCATCGTCTGTTTTAAAATCCATTAGCCCGGCAATAATTGCACGGTCAGAGCCATGGCCTTCATAGGTTCTGGCAAAAGAATTGTAAAACGTTATGTCGGCAGTTTCAGGAGCCTTACCTAAAATCTTGCGGGCTACACGCCCTATTCTAACAACTCCAGCGGTGTGAGAACTGGAGGGGCCTATCATTACAGGACCAATCATATCAAACACACTACTTTGCTCTGCCATAGATCATCCAAATTATGTTTTCAATATTAGATAAATATGCCCTACTTGATTTTCGATTATGTTTGAAAGGTGAATACCCTCCATGAAAGCAATATTTAACTCCCGAATTATTGACACTTCCAAACCGCTGATTTTAACAAGCAATCGTGCATTTTGTTATGGAGACGGCCTATTCGAAACGATTGTTACAGGGCCGGACAGAATTGATTTAATTGATTGGCATTTGGAAAGGCTGTTGCGTGCCTCCGCGGTCTACGGCATGAAGGCTCCTGAAGTGTTGACCCCCAACTATGTGCGCGACAGTATTGAGCAATTGTGCAAAGAGAATGCTGTTAAAGGCGCCACACGAACCAAGCTCATAGTATGGAGAAATGAAGGCGGACTGTATGCCCCGGAGCAAAACAGCTGCGGCTTTCTGTTGGAGTGCAAGCCCTCTCACAAACCATTTTTTGAAGGCCTGGGCACTATTGGCTTGAGCCAAACCATTACCACCCGGCATACCCTCTACTCCTTTGCCAAAAGAACAAATGCCATAGACTATGTACTGGCAGGAAAAGAAAGGGCAGAAAATGAATGGGATGAGATTGTGTTACTAAGTACCGAAGGACACCTGGCAGAAGCCAGCATGGCCAACTTGTTTTGGGTAACCAATGGTGAGCTATTTACTCCTTCTTTAGATACCGGCTGTATAGAAGGTATTATGCGAAGGGCTGTGCTTGAAAAAGCCGAAAAGGCCGGCATGGTAGTGAATGAGGTAAAAGCCAACCCTGAGGTACTCCCAACAGCACAATGTATTTTTACTACCAATGCATCGGGCATCAGGTATTATTCTCACTTTATGAATAGTACTCAAAGGAAAGAGAACCCTCTGGCTTTTTTAAAGCCAATACTTACACAGCTACTTCGGCCTTAATATGCGGATGCGGATCGTAACCTATTAGTTCAAAATCCTCATAGGTAAATGAAAACAGATCCTTCACTTCAGGATTCAGTTTCATTGTTGGCAGAGGCCTAAAGTCTCTTGTTAACTGTAACCTGGCCTGATCGAAGTGATTGGAATAGAGGTGAGCATCGCCAAAAGTGTGAACAAACTCGCCCGGCTCCAGATCACAAACCTGCGCTATCATTAACACGAGTAAGGCATAGGAGGCTATGTTGAAAGGAACCCCTAAAAAGACATCGGCAGACCGTTGGTAAAGCTGACAGCTGAGCTTACCATTGGCCACGTAGAATTGAAACATGGTATGACAAGGAGGCAGAGCCATATGATCTACATCGGCCACATTCCAGGCACTTACAATATGCCTGCGCGAATTAGGGTTATTTTTAATGCTTTCAACCACTTTGGTAATCTGGTCAATTGTACCTCCTTTGCCATCGGGCCAATGCCGCCATTGGTAGCCATAAACAGGCCCTAGGTCACCATTCTCATCTGCCCATTCATCCCATATTCGCACCCCATGATCTTTCAGGTACTTAATGTTCGTATCTCCTTTTAGAAACCAAAGCAATTCATGAATAATAGACCGCAGATGGAGTTTTTTAGTCGTTACCACCGGAAAGCCTTCGGACAAATCGAATCGCATCTGATACCCAAACACGCTTCGGGTACCAGTGCCGGTTCTATCGCCCTTGTCCACTCCATTCTCCAAAATATGTCTCAACAATTCGTGGTATTGCCTCATTTTCTGTAGGGTATTTTTAGATTTGAACTAGTGAACAAATTAACGGAAAATGTGGGTAAACCGAAGTCAGATCACAAGGAAAATGGCTGGGAAGTTTTTTTAACCACCTGCTTTTATCTTAACACCTCCAAAGCGCGCTGGCACTTATTCATTCTGTTGGCCATCACCCTGTTTTTTGGTACTAAACTCAATGACCTTCGGTTCAACTATAGCTTCAATAGTTTTTTCCCCGAGGGTGATGATGACCTTACCTATTACAATGAGTTCATTGACGAGTTTGGGCAATTCAACGATTTTCTGTTTGTGGTGCAAAAAAACAAGGAAGGCCTCACCCAACCGTTCCTCGATAGCGTTGAACTCCATAAACAAACCCTTGATCAGTGGCCCGAGGTAAAACGTATAGAAAGCGCCTTAGACCTGAAAGGCATACAAATTACTCCCTTTGGCATCAACACCTATCCATTGCTGCCCAAAATAAACCGTTTTACACCGTCTGTTCTAGACTCTTTAGGAATGCTGGGCAACTACTTTGGTAGAGAAGATGGTTCGGTACTTTTATGGTTGGAACATGAAACCTTTGAGGCAAAGCCAGATGCCGATGCCTTTTACCTTCAACTGTCTGATCATTTTTCTTCTGCCGGACTGGAAGACTTCGTCATCTCCGGAAAAATTCAAATGCAATACGATTTTACCTTAAAGTTGGAAAAGGAGCTATCGCGTCTTTTGGGTTTAGGGCTATTAGTTATTGCACTGATTCTCTTTCTGTTATTCAGAAGCTGGAAAGGACTGATACTTCCACTCGTTGTTTTGCTCATCACACTGATCTGGACCATGGGGCTAATGGCCTGGCTAAACAAACCTATTGATGTGATGGTGGTGATGATTCCGCCCATTTTATTGGTTGTGGCTCTTTCGGATGTCATTCATTTCGTTCATAAATATGACGAGTTAAAGTTACAGGCTCTACCCAAGCAAGAGGCCATACGATTGGCTGTAAAAACCATTGGAAAGGCTACTCTTTTAACTTCCGCTACCACCGCAACGGGCTTTCTTGGCCTGCTCTTTTTACCCATAACTCCCATCAAGGAGTTTGGCTTACTTACGGCAGCGGGTGTGCTACTGGCTTTTGTGGTTACATTCCTTAGTCTTCCGTCCCTCCTTTATTTTTATCCGTCTACCGTTCAAAACACATCGGCTTTTGGTTTTTCGTGGGAACGCACACTTTACAACCTTCACGGGCAAATTCTAAAACGGCCCCGGTTTATTGTTGCCGGCACGCTCCTGCTCTGCCTTGCTTCGGTTTGGGGCATTTCTAAACTTGAGCTCTCTACCAGCCTGATTGTGGGGCTGCAACGCAACGAGCCGGAACTGGAAAAAGTAGCCTATTTCGACAAAAACTATGATGGTTACAAACCTTTTGAACTGGGTATAAAGCTCTCCGACAATGCTGATCTTTTTTCACCGGAAGTAGTGGAAAAGATGGGGCGCATTGAAAACTATCTGCAACAAAAATATGGAGTGGCTCATGTGCAATCTCCTCTTTCGCTTATTCGCGAAATAAATGCAGGACTCTACGGTGGAGCTCGTAAGTATGCCACCCTACCACAAACCGATGATCTGGATAAAGTAAGGCGTTATTACTACTCCCCTCGACTGCGCACCTTACGAAATAACGTACAGTCAATTAACGGAAAAATGATTCGCATGGTAGGAAGAACCAAAGACCTTGGAAGCGCTCATTACCACCCTCTAAACGACAGCCTAAATGTGTTTTTAGCTTCTCAAATAAACGGGAATGGGCTCGAGGCCAAACTTACCGGAGCCTCATACCTTATTGACAAAACGGATAGTTACGTTGTACGCTCGCTGATTAAAGGTTTGGGCTTTGCCTTACTCTGTATTGGTATATTTGTGCTCCTGGCCTTCCGAAGCTGGTTGTTGGCATTCATAGCTCTAATACCTAATGTACTTCCCATTTGCCTGCTGTTTGGTAGTATGGGGCTGCTGGCCATAGACCTGAATATTTCAACTGCCATAATTTTTACCGTGGCCCTTGGCATAGCCGTAGACGACAGCATACATTTTATAGCACGTTTTCAACAAGAAAGACAAGGCTCAGAGCAATCACAGGCGATTAAAAACACCTTTGTAAAAACGGGTAAGAGCATTGTGGTTACGTCAATAGTTATTGCCCTGGGTTTTGCCGTCTTTCTGGCCTCAGGCTTTTCTGCCGCATTTTATCTAGGCTTTTTCATAGTGCTTGCGGCTCTATTGGCCGTACTATTCGACCTCACCATTTTGCCAATTATACTCAGGCGCATTGGCCGCAAAAAACTATAGCTTGTCCAAATCGACAATGTCGGACTTCTTGATCCATTTTTTGTAACCGAACATAAGGTTGAGACCAAATCGGATGTCGGCCTTACTGTATTGTTCCGGCCTGTTTGTAACCAGAGCGTTATCCATAGCCAGGTATAGCTGAACCGGTCCAATGTTGGTACCCAAATTGGCTCCAAAATTATATTCATTATTGGCTCCTCTATAGCTTCCTAAAATACCCACCACAAACTTGTCGAACTTGTGATTGAAAGAAACGGCATAGTTGGGCCGCATACCAGACAGTGCATCGCGCTTGAAATAGGTTATGGAGAATCGATCGTTGGGAGTCAGGTAAGCAGAGGCTGTCAGATAAACACGCTTAGCCATAGTTGTTTCAAAGGGTTCTCTGGTTTCGTTAGAGGTAAACTTATTTACTATACTATCCTGAATGGCCTGTTCCGGATCTTCCATATCGCGTAAATCAATTCCCGAAAAAGTAAATGAGGCATCCTCTGTATTATAATTCTTGGCCTGTTCTGTCCACTTAATTTTTCCGATGTCGTTTACGGCCGCTTCTACCTCCAGCCATTTCAGCGGCTGGTAACGCACGCCAAAGTCGAAGGCCACGGTTTGGTTGCCATTAGACATGAGATACTGCATTCTTTCACTATCAGAGTAATCATCAGAATCTCCGAACATATCGAACCCTGCTGTATTAACCGTTCCATTCTGTACTTCTACGTGCCAGCTATAGTCGGTTTCATCGGTAGTAAGGGTTAGGGTGGCATTCTCTTGTATTGAGCCATGAAACATTCCGGTTACCATTTTTATTCGGCCACCAACCGTTAGCTTATCGTCCAGAAAGCGTCTGGCATAGCCAATACCCACTTCATGGTATCCATCAATACGAGCCCGGCTACCTGAAAAGTCCAAAGTACCTCCTATTCTTGTTGAGTTACCATTGGCCAAAAATTCAATTAAATCTTTGTTGTAAATAAGATCCACATTGGCCCTAATGTTGGCAAACACAGAAAAACCGCCTTGCTTTGTTTTAAACGCAAGGTGCATCAAATTAATATCGGTCTGCACATTCACGTGGTTGGTGGTAAGTGCTACACCATTCATAACATCGAAGTTGACGGTGAAATCACTTTGTCCGGGAGCCTTATACAAAAGCTCTTCCAGGCGCAGATCGCCCTGAACGGTAACTCCCAAATTGGCGGGAAGCCCAAAAGTGAAACTATTGTTGGGGATAAAGGCAGGTTGAAAATTACTGCTTTGTGGCACTATATCGCGCAGCTGATAGAAGGACAAAAAACCTTGAGCCGAAACCTGAACGGCAACCAAAAGAGCAATAAGGGTTAGAGTGAGCTTCTTCATCTTAGTTACCGTTAGTGTTTAGTTCTACATCCAGTTGACCAGCAATGGTAAACTTTAACTGATAATCATCGAAAAACTTCACATTGGCCCCTTGCCCAACCTCGGTAGTCGAAAGCTTAACTACCAGATTGATCCGTGTGGCTTCTTTAATGGCCTGAATATCTTCGCTTTCCATTTCGATATCGGCAATGGTGCGTACGGATGAGGTTGTTCTGCCGTTTGTTCCAAGCGGAGCGGCTTCAAAAACAGGTTGCTCATCAATAGTGTAGACTATTCCTCCCTGATCGTTCAGAAACTGGATCTCTACCAGTCCTCCCATGGGCAGTTCATTGTCTGCAATGAGCCTCAGCAGTAAGCGTTTGGCCTTATCTATATCTTCAGGGCTGGTAAATGGCATGCTCTCTTCCGCTCTAAGTTCATCAAGGCTCAAGTGAAGCGGAATTTCAATATCTACCCCTACATTCAACACACTTTGATCGTTTACAAAGTTGTATTGGAAGGGTATGCCGTTGGGGTTCGATGCGGCCTGAACGTCTACAATTACTCGTTTGGGGCGCGCATTTAGCAGCTCATCAATGTTTGAGTTTTCAGGTGTCAGATCTATCTGTGTGGTTCTTGTGGCTCCTTCATTTGCCAAAGAAGGTCTGGCTACCACATTCAGTTGGTTAATTACATCGCCACTCAGATTAATGATTTGACCGGTTTTGGTAATGGCTGCAATCTGTTGAAAATCTACCCCCAGCGGGAAGCCAAAACTATTGTCGAATACAAAAGACACCCGCGGATCGGCAAACTGAATGGTACCATCGCCAAACTGATCGAAGAAATCGAAACTCACAATCTCAAAGCTCACTTCGAGCTCCTGAGAGTCGATGAAACCATATACCCGTTCAAAGCTGGTGTTGGTCATGCCCACGTTAAACTCAATACGATCGGCAGCGGCAATGGAACTGGAAGGGGTTACTTCAATGTCGTATGTCAGGTTAACCAAAAATTTATTGGAAGTAGTATTGCCATCTTTGTCGCGATGAAAGTAGCCTGCATAGTTGGCCAGACTTTCGGTATCGGTAAACGTATTATTGGATGCGGTGAGCCTGCCGCTCATAACCAGCGGGGTTCCATTACTCTCTAAGGACTGAAAGGTAGCCTCAAAATCTATATTAGCGTTAAAGTCGGACTCTACCGTAAACTCAAAAAGTCCACCCTTAAAAAATATACTGTCGTAAGCCTCATTGCCTCTCTGACTCAAATCAAACTCGTAGGTTTCAGAAATGGTTATGGTGGTTGTGGCCGGTGGATTACTAATACTTGTTCCGGCCGGAAGAGACGAGCCAAAGGTCTGATCTTGTACCTGCAAAAACTCTTCGGCACTTTGCGACTGTAACTGCTCGGAATAGACTATGGTAACCACATTTTCAGCATTGGTGGTTACTCCTGCTGTAGCATCGTTCAGTTCCTCAAATAAATCGCTTACCGTATAGTTTAGTTCGCCAAACACAACAGCAATGGAGGGGTCGAACACGATATCGCCAAATTCGGCATCTTCAAAATACTGCACATTGCAGGCGAGCATAAATGCAGCCAGAGCAGCAAAGCAAACAGTCAATAATTTTTTCATACCACGGGTTGATTATTTCTCAGGCATTACAACCCACAGTACCAGATAGACAATTACTCCGGGAAAAGCAGCGCTAAAAATTGAGATCAGAACATAGGCCAGTCGGGTCATAGAGACCTCCCAACCTAAATACTCTGCCAACCCTGCACAAACTCCTGCAATAATCTTCTTGTCTTGAGAACGGTATAATTTGTTGTTGCCAGCCATAAAAATAGTATTAGCCAACAATTTAAGGAGTTATATCATAAATTCCGATTAAGGGAAAGTGATCGGAATAATAAACATCATTGACGGTTTTGAGCTCCAACGCTTTTATGCCCTGGGAATAGAATTGATTATCGATTCGAAGAAATGGGAGTTTTCCGTTGTAAGTAACTCCCATGCCCCTACCGGCTTCTTCAAAAGCATTTTTATACTTTTTCTTAAACTGAAAGTAATTGTAGCTAAAGGGCACATCGTTGAAGTCTCCGGCAAAAATATGTTTTCGAGGTCCTGAAGCTGCATGAGCCAGCAACTCTTTGATCTGACGTGTTCGCCTGGCCGAAGCCGTAATAAATCGGTTTTTCACGTTTTCGTATTCCAGCTTAATGCCTTCAGGGTTCTGAATTTTATCGGGATTAATACCCATAGACTCCAGATGAACACTATAGACCCTGAGGGTGTCTTTTCCAATTTTAATATCGGCAAACCGTGCATTATTCAACTCGTCTAAAGGAAAAACCAACCCTTCGTTAATAATGGGGTACCTGGAATAGATAGCTACATGAAACTGGTCTTTGTGCAACGAGGCGCGATATCCTTTTTGGGCAATTCGAGGGGATATATTTTTGAGTGGGTAGAACTCCTGAAAACACATAATGTCTACATCCACTTTATCCATCCAGTCGATTACCTCCTCATAGTTATCCTTTTTCGCGTCTACAAACCATTTCACATTGTAGTTCATTATTGAAACAGACTTTGACGTAGACTCTTCCCTTCCTCCAAAACTAAAACTCACCTGCAGAAAAGGGTAGCCAACTATGAGTAGTACCAGGGCTATGAAACCCGACTTCCATTTAAAGAAAAGTGAGGCAATGAGTAATAAGAAGTTGAGCAGTAGCACCAATGGCACACCAAAAGACACAATACCTGAGTACTTAAAAAACAGAGGAGATATGAGTACGCTGGAGTAGACCACCAGTGTGAAGAAAATCCAAAGAACCTGCGGTAACTTAAAGAGAGATTTCATTGACCACTCAAATCACTATTCTAACAATTTTAAAACGATTTTCTTGTAACATAAACCACAAAAAACAGGAATGGTCGCAAGTTCAATCTCAACCGATTGATATTCACGACCATTCCTTAGAAAAGATTTTCAGGTATTTTCTGGCGGAAGGCTTTTCTCCTTTCGTTATTTATTCATTTCGCAAAGCACGTACCGGATTGCCGGTAGCCACTTTGATAGACTGATAACTCATGGTGAGCAGAGCAATTACCAGTGCACAAGCTCCGGCCAACAAAAACACGGAAACGCTAATGGGCGGTCTGTAGGCAAAAGACTGCATCCACAAGTCTACCCCATACCACCCGACTGCCGAGGCCACCACAAAAGAAATAAGGATGAGTACCGTAACTTCTTTAGACATTAAATACATGAGTTGGGGCAAAGTGGCTCCCAGTACTTTTCTAATGCCCACTTCTTTGGTTTTTTGTTGTGCGGTAAATGCAGCCAAACCAAAAAGACCAAGACAGGCAATAAGCACAGCCAGTACGGCAAAAGAGGTAAATATATCGCCTAAACGGCTTTCTGTTTCATACATATTTCCAAAGCGATCGTCTAGAAAACTGTATTCAAAAGGCTGGTCGGTAGCCATCTGGTCCCAGGCCGATCGGGCATCGCTAATTACCTGCTGAAAATTGCCAGCATTGAGTCGAACGCCCAAGTAGCCATTTTGGCCGTTGAGTCGCATAACCAAGGGGCCAATCTCTGTTTTGAGCGATTCAAAATGAAAGTCTTTTACAATACCTATTACCTTGTATCGGTCAAGGGCCGAACCATCATCATTGAAATCGCCAATCACCGCATTTTCCAGGTCTTTAATACCATAAATTTCGGCTGCTTTCTCATTTATTACCATGGCTGTACTATCGGTGGGAATATCACGGTCGAAGAAACGGCCCTTCACTAGCTCTAAACCAAACACTTTTTGATAGTTATGGTCTACATACCAGTTTTGCGATACCTGCCCCCTATCCTGGTCGATAATGCCATCAGGAAAAAACACCGTACTAGATCTGTTGCTCGAAGTGGGCAAATACCAGGTAGAACTCACTGCCTCCACATTGGCATTGGCCAAAAGCTCGTTTTTGTATGCTTCCACACCATCGCCCAATAAGTAAGTATTATGGACCAACAACACCTTTTCTTTCTCAAATCCCAGTTTTTTGTTTTGAATGTACTGCAGCTGATTGAGAATACTGAATGTACCTATAATGAGCAGAATGGATATAAAGAATTGAAAGGTAACGAGGGCTTTGCGCAAGCCACCACTTTTCATACCCATACTCAGGTTGCCCTTCAATACTTTTACAGGGCTAAATGCTGAAAGAAAAAACGCAGGATACAATCCGGCCAAAAAGCCCACCACCACTGAACCGGCAAAAACCAACGGCAGATTGGCCACAAAATCGAGACTCATTTCGCGCCCGGCAAAGTTGTTGAAAAATGGAAGCAAGAGAACAGCCAATCCAAGGCCAATCAGTCCGCTGATAAAGGTGATAAGCACCGACTCGGAGATAAATTGTGTCACCAACTGACCTTTAACAGAACCAAGTACCTTACGAACACCAACCTCTTTGGCCCTGTTGGCACTTCGGGCGGTCGATAAATTCATAAAGTTGATGCAGGCAATAACCAATATAAAAACCGCTATGGCCGAGAATATATAGACATAGGTTATGTCAGACTCAGGTTCAAAACCTCCGTAACCATCAGACAACAGGTGAATATCGGCTATGGGCTGAAGAAAATAATGAAATCGGTTACCGGCTGCTTCGAATTGCTCGAAAGTCATATCCAGATACTGTTTAAACTCTGCCCCCATCTTCTCAATAGCAATTTCGTTCATCTGCTTTTGCACTTGCTCTACATTGGCGTTGGGTTGCATTACCAGATAAGTATCATAGTTTTGATTGAGCCATTGCTGGTTGTTGTAGTCACTTTCTCTGGTAATGAATGACAAAATTACATTGAAACGAAAGTGGCTATTGGAAGGAATATCTTCATAGACTCCGGCAACTACCCAATCGGAGTCGTTATCTAGGCGCACCGTTTTACCAATCGGGTCTTCATCGCCAAAATACTTACGGGCAGTAGTAGCACTCATGGCCAGGTGGTTTTTCTTGGTGAGCACCTCCCCCGGAACACCTTTGAGCAATGGCACCCGGAATACCTCAAAGAACGTTTCATCGGCAAACACAAAGCGGTTTTCATTAAAAACCTTATCGTTGTATTTCACAATCCAATTGCCGGTGTTTCTAAGCCGTAGCCTTTCTTCTACTCCGGGTATCTGGTCTCTGAAAGTAGCACCGGTGGGAGCCGGACTTTGCGAGCCCGTAAAGTCTCTGCCATTGAAAGAGCCCTCAATAACTACCCGGTAAATGTTTTCGTGATTAGGGAAGTGCCTGTCATAGCTCAATTCGTACTGAACATAAGTAACAATGAGCATGCAACACGCTATGCCTATAGCCAGCCCCGAAATATTGAGAACAGAAAAGAATTTATCCTTCCAAATACTCCGGAAGGCAGTTTTGATGTAGTTGTATAACATTATTGTTGGTTTGAGTTTTGACCAGTGGCTTGCGCCACTTGCGCGTAAGACGACTCAAACCACACAGAAGTTGCATTAGCTCATTACAGTTTCCATATGCTCATACCTTTTGCCATCTAAGGTCAGGTAAGACTTAAGCAAATTGGCAGTGAGGCATGAGTGTATAGGCAGAAAGCCAAGCACATCACCAATTTCTATGGCCTCAAAAGTTTCGTCATCTACCGACAATACTCCGTGCTCCTGAGAAAGAGAAGTTAAACGGGCCTCCGGAATAATGGAAGACCATCCTCGCTCCTGAAGAATAACCATCTCCCCAAAAAATTTCTGCTCGTTGGCATCGAACAAATGGTCTTTAGAAAAATGAACCGCACCTCCATGCACCACTATCTGATTTCTATCGGCATACTTGGCCACCACAGGACAAGCCACTGCCACGGCAATGTCGGTCTCATCACAAACGTTCAGGTAATTCATTACCAGATCATAAAAAATAAAGTTACCGGGACCCATTTCATCCACGCCCTGCATATCTTCGACCACCGTACAACCGGGGGTATCTCCCATTCTGATAACACACTCTGACAAACCAAGGGTATTTTTTAGTTCCAGAAGCTTTTCGATACTCTCCTTCCAAATTTGCCTGATATCATCAATACTATTGGCCTGGTAGGTATTACCCGGGTGGCAATACAGGCCATAGAATCTCAGGCTCTCATCATTGGTCAGTGCTTTGAGTACCTGTTCAAATAAATCTACACGAGTGGCTTTTAGTCCAGACCTGCCATAACCGGCATCTACTTCCACAAGCACATTTACCGTTTGCTTGAATCGGCCGGCAACATGCTGAATAACCGCAGGGTCTGCCACCAATACAGTCAGCTTCACCCCTTGTTCTAAAAGCACATTTAAAGCATCAACCTCCAGTGGGTTTAAAGGGAAAGCCACGGTAATATCTTTCCAACCATTCTGGACGAAGTACTCTGCCATTTTCACTGAAGACACGCTAATCCGATCTACTCCCCTTGCCCTAAACAGCCCCGCAATTTCTCTTGACTGGTGGGTCTTGAAGTGAGGCACCAGCTCTGTTCCGGTTCTTTGGGCTTTTTGAAGCATGCGATCCAAATTGGCCAGCATTTTGGCCTCATCGAGCAGTAGAGTAGGTCGGGTTATATTCAGTTCCATGACTGAAAATTACGAGGATAATGACAGGCATTAAAAAAAATTGGCCACAGAACTCAACCTTTTTTCTAAAGGTCACGTTTTTATGATTATCTTTTGATATCATTTTAATATCATATTAAATTTGAAGACATGAAAAACGAAAAACCCTATCAGCCTAAATCCGGCTTTGGCATGCTTGCCTTTGCTTTCATTCTCCTGGCCGGAACAATAGCCGCACTAATTGTTACCCAAAACCCGCTATTTGCTCTTCTGTTTATCCTCTTCTTGTTTCTGTTGCCCGGTTTTTTTGTAGTGCAACCCAATCAATCCAGAGTATTGGTTTTTTTCGGAGACTATAGAGGAACGGTTAAGAAGAATGGTTTTTTCTGGGTGAACCCATTTTACTCCAAAAAGAAGGTTTCGCTTCGTGCACACAACTTTGATAGCGAACGGGTAAAGGTGAACGACAAACTGGGTAACCCCATTCTCATTAGCGTTATTTTGGTTTGGCAGGTTGAAGAAACCTATAAAGCAGCTTTCGAGGTGAACGATTACACTCACTTTGTGAGGGTACAAACCGATGCGGCCGTGCGAAAGCTAGCCAACACTTATGCCTATGACAACTTTGAAGATGAAGGCGAAATAACGCTCCGCTCGGGCATGGAAGAAGTAAACCACGACCTTGAAGGAGAGCTGGCTGAGCGTTTGGCCATTGCCGGTATACGAGTAATTGAAGCGCGTATTGGTTATTTGGCCTATGCCGAAGAAATTGCCAGTGCTATGCTACAAAGACAACAGGCTACGGCCATAGTAGCCGCCCGTTATAAAATTGTAGAAGGTGCTGTGGGCATGGTTGAGTCTGCTTTGGAAGAGCTGAATAAAAAACAGATAGTAGATTTAGACGAGGAGAAAAAGGCCTCTATGGTGAGTAATCTTATGGTTGTACTTTGCTCCGACAAATCGGCTACTCCTGTGGTAAATGCCGGAACCTTAAACCATTAGAATTATGCAGTATAAAATTTTACAGAAAGGCCCATTTGAAAAGCTGGAGAAATTCGAAAAGAGGTTGAACGAGTTGGCCATGTCTGGCTGGCGGGTAGTTACTTCTATGGGCGACTTTTACCTGGTTTTGGGCAAAGAGAAATACTAAGTTATGGCCAAGAAGAAACCTTTTGTGCTCAGGATGGATCCTGAAATTCTGGCCGCTGTTGAAAAATGGGCGGCCGATGAATTTCGTAGTACAAACGGACAAATGGAATGGATTATAAACAAAGCCTTGAAGGAAGCTTCGAGACTACCTAAAAAGAAAGACTAATGGAACACAAAAACTGGACCTGTCCCAAGTGTAGGAACAGATCGTTCGAAACGGATACTGTTGCGATGACAGGCAGCGGATTGAGCCGTTTTTTCGATATTCAAAACCGAAAGTTTGCCGCTATAAACTGTACTCGCTGCGGCTATACAGAATTTTATAAAATGAACAAAGCCGGTACATTAAGTAACTTGTTAGACCTAATTACAACCTAATGACCCAAGCCCTGCTTATCCATGCCATTATTGCCTTCTCGGCCCTGCTGCCGGGAGTGCTTATGCAGTTCGTAAATGTGGAGTCGCCCAACCGTTGGGTAGGTTATCGTACACCATTTTCTATGAAAACCCAACATACCTGGGAGTTTGCCAATCAGTTCAGTGCCAAGGCCATACTTTGGGCAGGTATTATTACCGTAGCCATTCAAATTGTGCTATACTTTGTAATAAGCAGCCTGGAAGCGCAAATACTCATTGCTTCCGGAGTGATGACCCTGGGCTTTCTTATGGTTATTGCCATTACGGAAAGTAAGCTCCATAACCGGTTCGACAAAGACGGAATGCCTAAAGACCTGGATGCCGACCGGTTCTAGTGTTGCCTTACATTAAAAAAACTCCACCTTGGTTCGGGCAAGAGTGTTTGAGCTAAAGCCGGCATAATGCGGTGGAGTTTAGTCCATTTCCAGCTCATATTTTTTGGAGTTAATGGGAGGCTCTATACCCTCAACTTGTATTGAAAAGCGAAGGTGGTGCTTACCCTCTCCCAACTGCGGCTGCTGTAGTAATACTGACACCTCCCTGCTTTCTCCCGGAGCTATTTCTCCACTCAGTTCTTTCAACTCCTGTATTCCTACGGGCTGCAAGCCCTTTAAATAATGGGCATTGAGTACAACTCTACGCTCACCTGCATCGCTAAAATTGACTGCATAATCATAGTGGTTGGTTAGTCGCAAGGTTACCATCACATTTCCTTTCTTAAGGTCATTTACTTGCTCCTCATCAATCAGTTCTACAGCTACCTTTCTAAAACTCCTGAAGTTTTCTACCACCCGATAATGTATGCCCTTCCCAATTTGCGTGTAATAGTCTTTGTAGTTTACCGTATCGCGATAACGGTTTATCTGAAACACTGTTTTTCCTTGCAGCTGCTCCTCTAATGGTAAAAGGTCGTGCTGGGTTTCCCGGTAATCAAAGGTGTTATAACAGTGCACAATGTCTCCGGTAAGGTAGGCGTAACGAGAGGCTCTCTCGTAGTGATTGTTGAACATAATAGGCAGGCCGTTGCTCAGCTCGTTCACCTCTTCGGCCCAGGTATCCCAATTATGCAACACGTCCCACCCTTCAGTCCACGATTTGGGCAGGAAATCATACATCAGATATATTCTTAAGGGTACAATCAGCACTAGAGTAGCCACCGCAATACGCTTCATCCATTGTCTCATGCGTTCATGATCGGCTATGTACTCATGAGCCAGAAGCACCAGCGGCATCATCATTATGCTCGTCCAATGTTTATGAAACTCTACCTTGAGAGTGGAAATAAAGAAGAAGACGAATACTCCCACCAGGCAAAAGCGAAGGGCCCGGTTAAAATCGGAACTATGCCTGTTCAAGAAAGCCCCTGCAATGAGTAAAACTCCACAAAACGGGCCAAATACTACCGGTTGAATACCGACATAATAAGCCAGCGATTCCCAACTAAAGCCCATGTCTATTCGGTTGTACAAATGGAACTTGATGGTGGCAAAATCGTGATTAAACTGCCAAATGGTGTGGGGTATCATAAATACCACAGTGGCCAACACCACCAGCCAGAAAGATTTACGCAGAACCAACTTAAGGTTAGAAAGCACCGTGAAAATGACAATCAGGAAACCATGGTGTTTGCTCAGCATAATAAGAGCAATAGATAACGCCAACAACACCGAAACCTTCCAGTTGTCGTCTTCCAAATACTGTTTGTAGAAATACAGAAATAATGCTTCGAACAGAATTAAGGGCACATCTGTTTTTACCAAAAAAGCACCCGCATGGACAGCCACAGCCGAAAGGGCAATCCAAACAAACAACGGATCGTCTTTCTTAGCCAAGGTTTTACGAATAACCACCAAAGTGAGCATGTTAGCGATTAAAAACCAGAGCCTTAACCCCAGGGCATTTGGAATGAGGGTGTAGCCCATATAGCTTAAAACACCAACCATTGGAGGATGATCCAGATAGCCCCAGTCAAGATATTGAGAGAACAACCAGTAATAGGCTTCCTCTCCGCTCACCTCAGTAAAGTAGTTTTGAATAAGCCCAACAATAAACCATATAATCAGAAAAACCGCGAAAACCGGCTTAGTGTCCGTACTTCGAGATAAGGTGCTAGTAGTCATCTAAGGAAATTAGAAAGCACAAAAGTAAGCCTTTTCAAGAAACTTAAATGTTCTGCATATTTGTGGTTTCGCCCACAACAAATCAATGACTGAAGTAATCATCAAATTCATCAGATTTTGCCTGGTTGGACTCACCGGAATGGGCATAGATTATGGAATAACATATCTGGGAAAAGAAAAAATAAAGGTGAACAAGTATGTAGCCAACGGACTTGGCTTTCTGCTTGCCGCCACCTTCAATTTTTTTCTTAACAAAACCTGGACATTTCACGACTCCAACCCCGAGGAATGGCTGCAATACTCCAAATATCTGGGGTTTGCCATTATTGGCCTGGGTATTAATACTCTCATCATTTATCTGCTCATCAATAAAAAGGGACTTAATTTCTACTGGGCCAAGCTTATTGCCATTGCCGTAGTGGTAGTCTGGAATTTCATAGCCAACTACAACTTCACTTTCATGTAAGGTATACATGAGCTTACTCAATGAGTATTAGACAAGAAGCCTTCTTATCGTTGTCTTCATTGCCCCCGTTCATCAACGACTACTCAGGTGCTGAGAGCGTTCTGCCTGTAGTGGAAAATTATGGTCACTTTTGCCCAATAGTAAGGAGTCATCTAAGTTTTTTCTAAATAACCCTATAATTTCTATAGACTTTTTGAACTTTGTATTCAACACTACGTTCACAACTAAACTTAAAACTAAAAATTATGGCAATTAGACTAGGTGACATTGCCCCTGATTTTAGTGCTCAAACCACTGAGGGGCCAATTAATTTTCATGAATGGTTGGGAGATAGCTGGGGTTTATTATTCTCGCACCCTGCAGACTATACTCCGGTATGCACTACCGAATTAGGACGCACAGCTCAATTGAAAAGCGAGTTTGAAAAGCGAAATGTAAAGGTGCTGGCCGTTTCGGTAGACGGACTTGAGTCGCACAAAGGCTGGGTGCAAGACATAAACGAAACGCAAAACACTACGGTGAACTTTCCGATAATAGCCGATGAAGACAGAAAAGTGGCAACCTTGTATGATATGATTCATCCGAATGCCAACGATACCCTAACCGTTCGGTCGGTTTTTGTGATTGGCCCGGATAAAAAAGTGAAGCTCACACTCACTTACCCGGCCTCTACCGGACGCAATTTCCAAGAAATTCTGCGGGTAATCGATTCCTTACAGCTTACGGCCAACTATAGCGTAGCTACACCGGCCGATTGGAAAGAGGGAGATGATGTAGTGGTTTCGCCCGCCATTGCAACGGAAGATATTCCAGCCAAATTTCCCAAAGGTCATAAGGTAATTAAACCATACCTCAGAACCACTCCTCAGCCGAATAAGTAGCAGATTAAGTAGCGAGGCGGTCTCTATTTCAATAAATCATTGGCTATACACCAGGTATTTATCTACTGGTCTTCATTTAATTAAAATGGCGAGCGGTTACCTCCAAAATATCCAAAGTCGTTGATTATTTGGTTTCTGAGACTGCCTTTGTATCGTTAAAACAGCTTAACTCCCAACACGTATGTAGGGAAGGGCCCAGCCATGTAACTTATACAAACACCTAGACTCTGTTATACTTTTTTAATCCTCAAAATTGACCACTTAGTATTGAACCCGATTTTGCGTAGCTAAAAATCAGGTATTACTACGGTTTTTTACATCTACTTTTTTCCTCAACTTTCTCCTCAACCAAATTACTTGAAATAATGAGTCTCAACTTTTCCAATATTGTAGAGCTTGCTGATGACTTTAGCAAAATCTTTACTGCCGGCAGCGATCTCGACTCTCTGATTCACGCTATAGACGGTGGAAAGCATAGCATAGATCGTTATTCCGAAGACAATGCTATTATCCAGGAATTGAAAACAATGATTGACCTCGCCTTACAACAAGAATACAAGGCAGATCTAAAAACCCTCGAAGATGCTCTAAATACAGCCAAAGGGCAGGTCAAAGAAGCCTTAGATATTCTGCGTCAGGCCGGTAAAAAAAAGAAGAATCTAGCCCACAGCATTGATCCTACTATTAGTCCATTTAGTGGCCCTGACTGTACATTCACTCACTGGGCCTATGGCAATGAAACAAGCTCTGGAGCACTAGACAAAATTCAGTTGGCTTTTTTGAGAATACATAATGCTTTAAATGCTGGAACACTATCTGAATCGAATGGATTTAAAGTATTTGATAAGGTCTTGAAGTATGCTCATAAAGGTAATTTTTCAGGAGCGCTGGGCTCAAACCTTCGATGGGAATCCATGACAAAACTTGTAATGCATATCTATGAAACCATCGCAGCGCTCAATTTTGTTTACGAAGCGATACTTCATTTGATAAAGACTGCAGACCTTCCGAATAAAGGTATAACGTACGGGGCACTTCATGTCAAGGACCTTTTTGGACATGTGCCTGCAACTGGGGCTGTATCAAGTACCCCAACATGGACCAAACTACCAGAAGTATTCAATGCCTACCTGGAACAATCTTTTCAGAATGGTACCGTTCCACTAAGCCCTGCCGAGCAAATGTTTAAGGCCGCGCTAAGTACAGACCAGTACCCCCTACCTGCGGTAGTTTCGGAAATGCAAACCAGCAGCGGCATAGTTTCTAGGACTTTTTTTTGGGGAAAGGGCATAAGCCTGGGTAATAACAGGTTTTTTACCTCGATTAACTTCTTTATGCCCGACTATTACACTGATCATGGAGTGCAATCACAGAGCATTAACAGCTTTACTCCTATTTATGCCTTGCAAGGAACAACAGCGACACTCGATCAAAAAAAGAAAGTTGTACCCGATGCAAACCCATTTCCTACAAGTGCCGATTTAGATAATCCCCAGGACTGGTTTTATAAACTTTCTGGAGATGTAACTAATGTATGGGTACCTGTAGATTATCTCGATGTGACCACCTTTCAATGCGACTTCCCTACTCCTCCGACCACCACCTCTAATAACCACCTGAGAGTTGTTACCGGTTTCAAACTCGAAGTTTTGGCCAGTACTAAATCACCAGGAGAGTATGATATGGTGGTTTCCGTTCAGTTTGGAGAAATAGACCTTGGAGAAACCCTAGCTGCAGACCAAAGCTATACCGTTTCTCTCCTTAATAATGGAGACTATATTCAACCTGCTGGAGACAAAGAAGGCTTTCCTCTTAGCTATTTTACAGCACTAAGCCCCGCAGGAAAGTTTAGTTTAGAAGGAACCACTGTAAATAATGACAATGGCATAATAACCAATATTGCGATTGGCTATAGCAACAATAATGGTTCATCAAATTGCCCTGTTGTACAAATTGCTCCTACATTTTACAAAGCCGATTTTATGCAGCCATCTCTAACGCTTACAAAGCAAAGTTAATATCAGACCGATACAAAAAAAGAGGTCGTTTATCTCGCCTTTTACGCTTATAAACTCCCTCAGGATAAAACCTTAAGATCCAGTTTGTCAATACCTTAAACTTTAAACATTGAACCTTGAACCCTTCCAATTAACCTAATTCTCTAACCTCCATCAGAGTCTCTCGCTAGAGGACTCTGATGTGCTATAGGCTGGTGCTCAGTGCCCCTTTCAGGAGACACTCAGGGTGCTGCAATGCTGCGGTTAAAGCAAGAGCATTGGACCTATTTAGGGAATGTTCAGGTGGCATAGGTACTTGACAGGCCCTTCGCTTTGCTCAGGGT
>NZ_DBHC01000017.1:0-3140 GCF_002296035.1 Roseivirga sp. UBA838 | reverse complement strand
GAGTCTCTCGCTAGAGGACTCTGATGTGCTATACGTTGGTACTCAGTGCCGCTTTCAGGAGACACTCAGGGTGTTGCAATGCTGCGGTTAAAGCAAGAGCATTGGGCCTATTTAGGGAATGTTCAGGTGGCATAGGTATTTGATAGGCCCTTCGCTTTGCTCAGGGTGAAAAAGAGGACCAGTAGTAGAGGCTAGTCTTTGAGGTACCCGTTTTCATAGAACCTAACCACCATCAGAGTCTCTCGCTAGAGGACTCTGAATGTATATAGTGATGGTGTTCAGTGTCCCTTGCAGGAGACACTGAGGGTGTTGCGAGGTTAGTTAGACTAACCGCTACTTAAACACCTTCTTTAGCAATTCTGTAGTTCTGGCTCCCGGATTTTGTCGAATGTTCAATTCCTCTTTAGCTATCATTACAAAGAGTCCGTCTATGGCTTTTTGTGTCACATAGGCTGTTAAATCAGTCTCTACTTTTTTCACCAGGGGTAGTTTGTTGTACGTACTAAACACATCTTCCCAGTGCCTCGTGGCATTTACTTTGTTCAGACTGTTCTCTATAATGGGGCTAAATTTTCGCGTGAGTTCGGCCGAAGTTTCACGCTCCAGAAAACGTGTAGCCGCATCCTTTTCGCCTTTTACTATATTGATGGCATCTTGAATGGTAAGTGCCTTAATGGCCGCAATGAAAATATTCTTGGCTTCCGAGGCCGCGTCTTCTGCCGCTCTGTTTAGCGATTCCACCGCTTGGTCTACCTGCTTTTCCAATCCCATTGAACGTAATTTTTGCTCAACGCTCTGCGCTTCGGGAGGCAGCGGAATTTTAATCTCAGGATTTTTGAAATACCCATCCATCTGCGAGAGCAAGTCCACCCCTTTTGTGGTGCCTTGCTCCAAAGCCTGCTTGAGTGCGTTGGCAGCTTCTTCTTTGGTAAAAGCCGCATCGCCTCCCAGTAGTCCTTTGGCTTTTTGAAGAACCTGGGCCTGTGAAGAACAGCTAAACAAGAACAGACCCAGTACCATAAAGTAGAGATTTCTCATATGCTTGTGTTTTTATAACAGGTAACGCAAAAGGGGCCAAAAGTTGGATCGAGCAGAGACTTTTTTTCCACAGCTATAGGCACTGACTTACTTCTTTGAATTATACGCGTTTTTAAAACCCAGTAGTTCTACGGTTTTAAACACCGCCTATTGTCACTAATCTTACTTAACACTTAACTCACATATCATGACCAAATCAGATTACACACAATTGTCCGTATACAACGGATCGGATGAAGCCGTAGAGGTTTACGTAACTTTTGCTGCTCAAAACAGCCAAAACAAATGTTGCCCCACCCCATGCGGACTGAGCGACTTTCCCTTTCTGACCAAAGTAAACCAACTCATGGGTAAGTTTACCTTAGACTCAAAGGCCACTCAAAACTTTGACCCCAAAGGCAAATGCTTTAGCGGAAACATCGGTTTCTACATAGAACCTCAATGCCCTGTGCCCGATGCCGGTTTTCATCATGGAGAAACGGGCACTAACATTGCAGAATTTACACTGAACCCCAACATTCCTTGTGCTGAGGCCATAGACATTAGCTGTGTGAACGGAGTAAATTGCTTTATCGAAATGAAAGTGGATGCCGATGCCGGGTGGGCCTATGGCCCAGACAACACGCCCATCACCACTATTTACAACAGAGGCTTGCAGGAAAATTCCGGTAACCCCGGAGTTTACCCGGTAAACTGTACTGACTGTATTCGCTTAGTGGGTGCCAGGCCTTGCCCTACACTCCCCTTGGGACCGGCTCAAACCGAACGAATTTGCAATGTTCAACGGTCTGAAAGAGGTGGCACTGTTCAGGTAAATCTGGTAGTACCTGTACCTATGTAGCCACTTGGACATTGATTTAAAAGCTGTCTCTGAAAAATTCAGAACCTCGTTCCTTACTTCACCAAAGTACTTTCTAAAGGGGCTATGTGAGAGTTTCCGGGCTGGTCCAGTTGAAGTATTCAGAGACAGTTTTTCTTTGCGTTTTTAATAGGTTTATCCTTTTCATTTCCAACCAATTGCTTTCATTGACTGTCTACACAGGAGAACTACACTCCTATGAAGAAACTACTAACCTGTGTCGGGCTACTGGTAGCCCTTGGCCTAACGGCACAAACTCCAAAAATTGAATTGGGCATTGAGCTATCTACAGAAAATATAGAAGGCAGCGGCTTGCTCAAAGATGCCGGAACCAACTTTTATGATCGGATTGTCAGAGACCGATCCAACTTCTCCATGGGCATAACTGCCAATTTGCTTTCCAACTCCTCTTCGTTCAGTTTTCGATCAGGACTCCTATATGCTCAAAAAGACATTACTTCTTTCAAAGAGTGTGGCTTTTGCCACACCCTATTCAACGCGCTAATTGTGCCTGAATACAGACGAGTCGAGCAGCGCTACCTTTCCGTTCCTTTTCTTATTCGCTACGAACCAAAACAATCAAGACTATCTCCAATAGCAGAGGTTGGTCTATACAATCACTTTTTAGTCAGTGATGGCCAACTGAACCAAAACAGAAGCGCATACATGGAAGCCTCTTTTGCCCTGGGAGCCAGCTACAAATTAAACAACACCCTACGGGCAGAGCTAAAATATAATTATAGGGCGAGCCTCAGTACGGTATATTCGGGTGAGGTAGTACGGTACCATTATAGCGACTCCGAGCCAAACCGATTGCGTACCAATGCTTTTCAGTTGGGATTCTTATACTCGCTTTAATAAACAAAGACTAAAACCCGAACATTAATTCACAAACATTTACAATAGGTTAAAATCTTATTATCTCACCAACTGCACCAGTTCCCATAATATATGTCTTCTACCCGCCATTCGTAAGGACACCATTAGAAACAACTTTCATCCGTTTTCTTTGAGAAAATGATAGGGATCTGTGTACACCGGGTTAGGATTAACCTTGATTAAGTCTTTAGGTACCAGATCATGCTCAATGGCCAGGTCGAACCCTTTTAAGGCCGCCAGCTTAGTATAGGTAACCGCTGGGAAAGAGAGTATGTCTTTTTGTAAAATGAAAAAGGCATTGTACTTATTGTGCAGCCCGGGTTTGAGAAGCTGCATCAGACTTTCTACCATCTGCTCTTCATCA
>NZ_DBHC01000047.1:69326-84071 GCF_002296035.1 Roseivirga sp. UBA838 | reverse complement strand
GTTTTTCTCATATTGTTGGCAACGCCACGCTAGCAGGAGTGCGCCCCGAACATGGCAGAAAGACACTAAGATAGCGCAGCTACCCAACACGCACAATGGTTCTAGTGGAATGCTGCGTTCAGCAAGACAAAATCCAGAAGCAAAGCAGTTGCTAGAAGGGATGGTACTTTCAGAATGGGTAGCGGAGCGGTGAAGATCAGATGAAAGTAGTAGAAAGCACTCAGGCGCATTCGTGCTAGCAACTGTTATCTTCCTTTTTCTTTAGCCATTTGAAGAATTAATTTCGAAGATTCTGAATTTAGTTCACCTATTCGTTCGTATTCTTCGGGGTACATCAGAGATATCCAGTCAAAAAGTTCAGCCAGTCGAAGGTTGTAAATGCTGTCAAGTTTTTGATATTCGAAATTTGCATTAGGAATAGTATCCGTTTCAATTCTAGAAATTTGGGAGTCTGAAAATGTATATCTGCTCAAATAGCCAATGGTATCCAGTTCCCAAAGAGTGAGCAGATCGTTAGTTTCGAGTGCTTGCACTTCTACAATAGAATCGTTCAATTCTGTTATTGAGATGATCTTATTCCAAGGGTTATATGAAGAGTTAAACTCGTGGTTTAACAAGATGTCTTTCTTTGTTAAAGTGTCAGTTGTGTGAGGTGTATATGCGATTGCGTCTTCCGTTAGCAGGCGAGATAGTCCAGAGGTGGTTTTCTCGATCTCCATTTTTTTGAATTGTTCGGCAATTTCTAAGTTGGACTTCTGTTCGCATGACAAACAGAAAACTAGTAGAGCTAAGATGAAATATTTGTTCATGCAGGAATGGAAGATAACGACCAGATATGGCGAGTGGCCACATCGTCTGTAAAAAGCAGTAAAATAGTGAAACTGCCCAAAACCTACAACGTCAACTACGAAGCACTGCGCAATGAAAGTCTAAGTCCAGAAAGAAAAAAGTCGCTAGAGCACAAAAGCTAGCAGAATGGGCAGGTTCACGGTCGGATTGTACAAAAGTATCAAATAGGCAGTTTGGCCATTCGCTATATCGCTTGTTAGCCACCTGTTAATCTATTCCCGCGTATGCTTTTCGGTTGATTTCAAGGAATTCTTGCTGTTCAGCAGAGTTCATTTGTTTCAAAAGTATGATGTTCCTTCCACGAGTTAAAGTCTGGGAGTTCAGTAGTTCGCTAATCGGTCTTGTATGGACAATTGCCACAAGTTCAGTGTTACTAAAAATGAAACGAATTCTGTCCATTGGAGAAGGATCGTCAACGGTACTTTCATAGATCATTTGTTCTTCGTAACTTTCTACTAACCGATCTAGGATTCCACTATCTCTAAACTTGAAATCGATCATGTACTGACTTAAATCAGCTTTCGTGGGTTTGTTGTTGGTTCTCGAAAGGATTGAAGCCAATTGATTTTCAGGGATTGATTCTGGTTTTATGTTCGATTTATAGGTTGACGCATAAATATCCATTCCATAGCGTCTTGGGTTACCTGGAGCTCCACCAGAATACCACGTACTTTGTAAACTGTCAGGAATTGTGATTAGAGCAGTTCCAATAAATTCGTCTTGCCAGTTGAAAAGAGAATCTCCTTCTGAAATTGGTGTTCTGCTTTCATATTGCTCCTTCGTGATTTTTAGACTTATGGCAATTGTATACCATCCGTTAACAAGTTCAGAGCAGCCAACCTCTACATTATCGTTCAATGATACTATTGGAGTTCCTTTTGGTGCTGTTCTTACGTTGGCTGGTCCGTCAATACGTTCGGCAAAAGTTGCAATGAATAGTTGGAGGAATATTACTGTTAGTGTTAATCTTCTCATTGTGCAATATGGTGGCTAACGGTCTCGGCTATGAGTAGTTGCGTGAGTTAGCACGAAACTTTGCAAGTACACACCAAACTGAAAATCCGCGAGGATTTTCAGAAGTAGGCGAGAACAAGCAATTACTTATAGCCATTGTTGTAAGCAGTATTTTTTGATTAATATTCATTTATAATTCGAAATCTCATCGTATTTCCAATTCGTTAGATTTAACTTTTTGAAGGCTTTAAATACTTTCCGCTTTTTCAATTCCAGCATAATAACTCCGCAATCTGCACTCGTTCCATACAAAGCTTGTCTTTTATCATCTGTCCAAATTTCCACGTTACGAATATTATGTTTCGAAATAAGTCCAGTTACAGAATCAGTCAGTTCAGAGTTCATTGGATTTTCAATTCGGAATGCGATTACATCATTTTTGTATTTAACCAAATAAAGTGGTTTACAGAATCCCTTCGTTCTAATTTTGCTAATACTGTCCAATTTAGGAAATCTCGAAGCAGTTATTCCGTCCGAAAAACTCCACTCAATATATACATTCACATCATTAGTCAGCCTTTCATTTATCAATTCAATTTTCTCCTCAAGTGTTCCTGTTAAATTCAGAGTCTCAAACCATAAATTATTCGCACTTTCAGTCAAAATCAACTTTTCATTTTGGCCTAAAGTGCAGAATGATTGAAATATTAAAAATGATAGCAAAAAGTGTTTCATAATATTGCTTACAACGTTAGCTATGCGCCACTGTGATGGCGGTTATATTTAATATAGATTGAGAAAAGGTGCTTATAGCCTTCCAATAGGGTGTGCTATAAGGAGTTTTTAATGAATCTCTCAAATATTGAGTTTGTCCAAAGGTGAAGCGATTTTTTCCCATCTTTTATGAGTTATATGTGTATAAATTTCTGTCGTCTTGCTAGAGCTATGACCTAGCAATTCTTGAGTATAACGAAGATCAACCCCACTCTCCAAAAATGAGTGGCAAAGCTGTGTCTTAAACAATGAAGTTCTGCTTAACTGTTTGGCTTGACAAGCCTGAACTTAAAAAACTGCTCGTTATCAATTTCTAATTCTCCGTCTTTCTTAAATCCGAGACGTAATAGTGCATTAATTCGTGTTCTCGTTGGTGGTAATAATATGGTTATGGAATTTAGTCCCATTTCGCCAAATGCTCGGTTGATTATTCCCTTATATAGAACTTTCCCCACTCCCCAATAGTCTGGATGTAGTACCAATGCTAAGTCAGCCTCACCGTTTTCTGGTTGCAGCCCACCCCAACCTGCAAACCGGTTATTTATTACAAAAGCCCAAGGTCCGTAGCCGTATTCTGTCCATAGCTGTTCTTTTGCAGAAATAAATTTATCACAAAGAATTTCATTAAAGTCATCTTTCAACAGAGGCATTTGTCGTCTTACTAATGAATTATTCATTAAGTCAATTATCTCCGATTTTTCTACTTCCGAAAGTCTTTTAAATTCAATGCTCATTATCGTCTAATATTACTGCCAATGTTCTCGGTTAAAAGCCCGATTTTACGAACCACCATCACAGAGAAACGTCTAACGAAAAGAGGATACGAAAGTTTGGCGATCTATTATCAAAAAGTGAAGGTCTGATCTGATGAACAGCCCAGTACGAGACCCGCTTGGCCTGCCCTGACAAAGGAAGGGTCAGGTGGTGTGAGAGGCGCACCGTGGGCTTATGGCTCACAGCCGTCCACTCGATTGTAGCACATATTGATTTTCTTATTATTCAGATTTAGCTTCAATTATTTGAAACTTAAAATCTTCAACCTTGTCAGGAATGTTTATTTTTTCCTTGAACTCGATACTTCTTCCTGGTTTAATAAACTCATAAATAGTAATTTCTTCGCCAAGTGTAGGTTTCTATGCTTTGCTAGCATTTGTGTCTTCATAAATGACTCTTATAAAGGGTTGTTGAAGACACAGCTTGTGGAGGAAACGGAATACTTGCTCTTATATGACAGGGGTAAGCAATCCTGAACCGTAGTTTAGGAATTGTCGATTTGTTTCTCCTGGTAGTAGCGCTTGGAGAAAACTTCATAAAAAAAGGCTGTCTCAAAAGCTACTATTTTCGTCATTCCCAGCTTGACTGGGAACCTCTTTCGGCCTACAGAGTTAGTTGGGGAGATTCCCGATCGCTGTCGGGAATGACAGTTAGCTTTTGAGACAGCCTCTTCTTTATACTTTTTTGGTCTATCGTCTAAAATCTAAACTCTCTCGGCTACCCAATGCTTAGCATTGATAAATGCCTGAATCCATGGGCTTAGCACATCTGCTTTTTGCTCTGCCGGATAGTTTGCCCAGTTCCAGGGGAAGATGGAGCGTTCAAAGTGAGGCATAATGGCTAAGTGCCTGCCGTCTTTGCTGGCCAAACCGGCCACATGGTAATCGGAGCCATTGGGTGAAGCCGGGTAGGCCTCGTAGCTGTATTTAGCAATGACGTGGTATTCATTTTCTGCTTCCGGTAGTCTGAAACGACCTTCACCATGTGCTACCCAAATGCCCAGCCTTGTTCCGGCCAATGAGCCTAACATCACGGAGTTGTTTTCCGGAATGGTTACGTTTACAAAGCCCGATTCGAATTTGTGGGCGATGTTATGGTCTAATTTCGGATGAATTTTGTGCTCAGGATAAAGCAGTCCAAGTTCACCCATCAACTGGCAACCATTGCAGATGCCGAGTGAGATAGTGTCTTCTCTGGCATAGAAGTTATCGAGAGCAGCTTTGGCCTTTTCGTTATAGAGGAAGGCCCCGGCCCACCCTTTGGCTGAACCTAACACGTCTGAGTTGGAGAAGCCACCCACAAAGGCAATGAAATTGACATCCGTCAGGTCTTCTCTACCGGCTATAAGATCGGTCATGTGCACATCCTTTACATCGAAGCCGGCCAGGTGCATGGCATAGGCCATTTCCCTATCGCCATTAACGCCTTTTTCCCGAATGATGGCCGCTTTGATTCCCGTAGACTGCTTTCGGTTGGGGTCTAGCCCCAAAGCTTCATATTGCCCGCTAAAGCCCTCAGGGAACTTGAACTGAAGAGGCTGTTTTTTATAGTTTTCAAATCGGGCTTTGGCCAACTCCTTACCCGATTGTTTCTGGTCTAGCAGGTAAGAGGTTTTGTACCAGGTGTCTCTCAGCGATTCAATATCGAACAAATAGCTTTGAGTATTACTTTGGATAGACAGAATTGGTTCCCCAATTGGTGCCCCCAACTCATAGTTCATAGTTCCAAGTGCAGTAAGGTTTCCTACAACCTCACCCAAGTGCTCATTGGCTATTTGAAGTACCAAAGCAGGTTTTTCGGAGAAGAAGATGGAAATATCGTCTGCTTCGGAGAAGGCCTTCAAGTTGGCAGAAATACCAAGATCTACCTGAGAGAAAGTCATTTCTAATAGGGCGGTAATCAGACCTCCGGCAGACACATCGTGTCCGGCCAGTACTTTTCCTTCTTTGATGAGCTGCTGCACATAGTTGAATGTTGCCGCAAAGTTGGAAGCACTCTTAATGGTTGGTGCTGCAGTTCCTATTTTTCCAACTACCTGGGCAAAAGAGGAGCCACCAAGTTTAAAGCCATCGCCCGACATATCTACATAAAGCAATGTAGATTCAAAATTGGGCTGTAGTACTGGTTCTACTACTTGCTTGAGATCGCTTACCTCACCAACAGCCGATACAATGACTGTTCCGGGAGCATAGACTACATCGTCTTTATATTTTTGGGTCATGGACATGGAGTCTTTTCCGGTAGGCACGTTAATGCCCAGCTCGCAAACAAAATCGGAAAGACCTTTTACCCCGGCATACAGGCGTGCGTTTTCTCCTTCATTTTTTGCCGGCCACATCCAGTTAGCGGAAAGGGAAATGCCTTTGATGCCTTCTGAAATAGGTGCGAAAATAATATTGGTAAGCGCCTCGGCTACCGAGAGTTGAGAACCCGCCACCGGATCGATGAGAGCAGAAACGGGCGCATGACCAATGGAGGTGGCTATACCTTTTTCTCCTCTGTAGTCCATGGCCATAACTCCCACATTGTTGAGTGGCAATTGAATGGGGCCTGCCGTTTGTTGTTTGGCTACGCGCCCTGTAACACAACGGTCTACTTTGTTGGTGAGCCAGTCTTTGCAAGCCACGGCTTCCAGTTGCAATACCGCATTGAGGTAGTCTTGAAGCTTCTTTATATCATAAGTAACCTCAGTAAAGTTGGCCGGAACCGACTTGTCTTCCAGAATGGTCTTTGGAGAAGAGCCGAACATGTGAGCCAGGTCCCAGTTGATGGGGTGCTCATTGGTTTCTTTGTTTTCGAACTTGAATTTATGATCTCCTGTAATGTCTCCTACCACATAAATAGGGGCTCTTTCTCTTTCGGCTACTTTTTTGAGGTAGTCAATGTCTTGTTGCTTCATTACCAGCCCCATTCTTTCCTGAGATTCATTGCCAATGATCTCCTTATCAGATAGGGTAGGGTCTCCCACAGGTAATTTCTTTACGTCAATTACTCCTCCGGTTTCTTCTACCAGTTCGGAAAGGCAGTTGAGGTGGCCACCGGCACCATGATCGTGAATGGAAACGATTGGGTTCTTATCCATTTCGGCCATGGCTCTAACGGCATTGTAAACCCTCTTTTGCATTTCCGGATTAGAACGCTGAATGGCGTTTAGTTCTATGCCTGAGGCAAACTCTCCGGTATCGACAGAAGAAACGGCTCCACCTCCCATTCCAATGCGGTAGTTGTCACCACCCATCACCACAATTTTATCACCTACCTCAGGGGTATCTTTCAGAGCGTCTTCTTTCTTTCCATAGCCAATACCTCCGGCCAACATAATGACCTTATCAAAGCCATGTTTTTTGCCGTTTTCCTGATGCTCAAAGGTGAGTACCGATCCGGCTATTAGAGGCTGACCAAACTTGTTGCCGAAATCGGAAGCACCGTTAGAAGCCTTGATGAGGATATCCATTGGAGTCTGATAGAGCCACTTTCGCTCCGGCATGTTGGCTTCCCAGGTTCGTCCTTCCTCCAGTCGGGAGTAAGAGGTCATATACACGGCTGTTCCAGCCAGTGGCATGGAGCCTTTGCCTCCGGCCATGCGGTCTCTTATTTCTCCGCCAGAGCCTGTAGCTGCACCATTAAAAGGTTCAACAGTTGTTGGGAAGTTATGCGTTTCGGCCTTTAGCGAAATTACCGAGTTAAAGTCTTTGGTTTCAAACCAGTCGGCCTTGTCTTGTGTTTTTTGAGCAAATTGCTCTACCACAGGGCCTTCTATAAAGGCCACGTTGTCTTTGTAGGCCGAGACTAGCTTGTTGGGGTTTTGCTCAGATGTTTTCTTGATGAGTTTAAAGAGCGAGGTAGGCATTTCCTGCCCATCGATTATAAAGACTCCATTGAATATTTTGTGTCGGCAGTGTTCGGAGTTTACCTGAGAGAAGCCAAACACTTCGCCATCGGTTAGTTTGCGACCCAACTGCCGGCTCACATCGTTTAGGTAGTCAATTTCCTCATCGCTGAGCGCCAAACCCTCTTTTTGATTGTAGGCGGCAATGTCATCGATATAACGTACCGGTTCGGGTTCAATGTCTATGGTAAAAAGCGACTGATCCAGCGAGGTGTATAGTACCTGCAACATGGGGTCGAAGGCTACGTTGGCCGATTCTACCTGCTCGAATTCTTCGATACGGGAAATTCCTGAAATACCCATGTTTTGGGTAATTTCTACCGCATTGGTGCTCCACGGGGTAATCATTTCCTTGCGTGGCCCCACGTAGTATCCTTTTAATTCGGTGGCTTCTATTGTTTTGGCATTGCCAAAAAGCCAGAGGAGTTTAGGAAGGTCTTGTGGTGAGAGTGTTTCAGAAAGGCCTACAGCATAGATTTTGCCTTGTCCGGCATCAAAAAACTGAATCATTAGATCGATTGCGTTTGGGTACGAATTACCCGCGCAAAATTAGAAAAAGATTTGGGTTTAAGAACTATAAAACCGGTGGTCAACCTTTGGTTTTGCACAGAAAGGTGTTTAAAAATACTTGTACGCCATTAATGGGTGATGGGTGAAAATACCTGTTCTTCTTTTGGGGTATTCTCTACCTGTTTTTTTACTCACCAAAGGCAGAGTTTTGTCTGGCAATCAACATATGTCAGCAGAAGCCAAATTCCTGCAATACGAGTTAGCAGGGGCTTTTAAAAACGGTGTGGGTGTGATTAGATGTTTAGGTGAATTTTTCTGAATCAGACTCAATCATTGCCACTATTTTTTGCAATGACCAGCCAGCAGGGGTTATCGGCAGAGTTTCATAATTGTTTTGAGGTATGCAATGCCTCAGACAAGGACCGGACTTTGAAGGTGGCCCCTGTCTTTTTTTAAAAGGAGAGGAGATACGTAAAAATACGTGTTTAATCTTTCGGGTATTTCATCGCTTTTGATCCCTGCCTACTTCCCTCAAATTTGTATCAACAGTCAATTATTAGTCTTCTTTGGTGACTATGGAGATTTCTCTCTTCAATTATAAACACATGCCATTAAACACGCACGCTTAGGTTATTCTCTTAGACTAGCCGACACTGTTGAGAGAAATAAAAGCCCTGCTTCTAAAGAGCAGGGCTTTACCATAGAAATGATGTAGGTTTCAATAAAGAAGGCAATATATTTAGGCGGTTAATGTACAGTAGACTCACTCAGTTTTTTAAATGACACTTAAACTATCAGATCATGAAAAGAATATCTAAAGAAGCCGCCCAAAGGTTACAAGTGGGTTGGCAGCAGTTACGACAGGAGTCTATTATCTCCTCTTTTGAGGTGTTTTCCGAAGACGATGGAGAGTTTAATCGCATTACCGCTCGAGACTTTGGCCAAATTTCTAAGGAGTTTTTAGATCAATTGATGAGCCTCGATTTGGAAAGCTCTTCAGATGGTCTTTGTCTTTGCCTGGGGGTGGAAGATGATAAAGTTCAGGTGATTTGGGAAATGAGGATCAATGGCGAAAAGACATACTATCAGGGAGATGGAGATCATTTTCTGACCTACATTACTCCCAATACTACACCTACTATTCCTCGCCTGGGAGAGTCGGTTAATTATAAAAACGAGGTTTGCGCCAACTGGGCACACATTCCTTACTTCGAAATGAATGCTATCTTCTTCGTTAATCTACAAGACAAGGACAAGGGAAGCGATCTGTTTCTTGGCAGACCAAGAAGGGTTCTGAAGTTTGTGATTCCCGTAGACGATATTCTGGTGATGCGTGAGGTTTGTACGGCTGGTAAGAGTCTTCTGGTTCACTATGGTGTGAATTACGGTGACGCGGCCAGGCAAATGATTCCTTTTGTGCCTCTCGTTCAAATTTATACACCTAATAAGAATGGGTTCCTGCAAGATGACCCCGAAGCTACATACTTGGATTTTGTAGGGCCTTGTCCACCTAATTGTCCGGATTAATTTTCTAAGTCTTTATTGCAACATAGAAAATGAGTGAGATTTTTAATGAGTCTACCCTTGATGTAATTGTAAGAGCTTACGCATGGTATTTATTTGCACCGGTAATACTGGGTTTGGTCTATAGAAATAGGCTCAACAGAACTCAGAAAATTATTTTCTATGTTGCTATTCTCAGCGCACTAAATTATTGGCTTGGCTACTTTATTGCCAAGATGTTCAAGAACAATTTGTGGGTGTATCATCTCTATGTGCCACTGCTGTTCTATTTCACCTGGAAAATTTACTCGCAAGAGCTCAAAAGCTTATTTTCTGTCACTTTTTTCAGAGCGATTTTAGTCATTGCCATAGGCTTTTTTGTGGTCAATACTGTGTTCTGGCAGCCGCTTGAACAACTGCCCACATACGCTATTTTCTCCATGTGTATGGTCTTTATTATATGGTGTGTGTCGTACTATTACTCTTTGCTTAAACAAACTCAATACAGGTCGCTGGAAAGGGAGCCTCTTTTTTGGTTCAATACCGGAGTGTTATTGTATTACTCCAGTACAATACTGCTCTTTCTTCTTGTTTTCAATATTTTGAAGGCGAATACTGAAGCAAATTTTATAGCTTCCATTATGAATGCTCTTTTTAACCTCGTTTTGGTAACGGCCTACTTGATATCATTATGGGTGAGACCTCCTCAATAAGTGCTGAGCAACTTCTCATTGGTTCAATGCTCGGCATGTTCTTATTGTCTTTGAGTATTGTCATTTTCTTTGTGGTATACCAGAGAAGATTACTCAGGCAGCAACAATTACATCAAAGAAAGGAGGCCGACTATCAACAGCAACTGCTCAGGGCCAACTTTCAGAGTCAGGAGAAAGAAAGGAACCGCATTGGCAAAGACTTGCACGATGAGGTTGGGGCACTGCTCACAACTACTAAACTCTATTTTCAACACCTTGATCAGGCTAACCCACCCGAGCGCTTCAATGAAGTAAAGAATAAGGCCTTCAGTCTGTTGGAAGAGAGCATGAGCACCGTAAGAAGGGTTTCACATGACCTTAGACCGGTGGTTCTGGAGCGTCTCGGATTGGTCGAAGCCATTGCCAATGTGGTGGATAAAATAAACGAAAGCGATCAGGTTTATGTAAGCTTTCACCATGCCGTATCGGCCAGTATAGACGATGAGTATGCACTCAATTGGTATCGAATTGTTCAGGAGCTGATAAACAACACCCTCAAACATGCCGAGGCTTCTAATATTCGGATAGAGTTGGTAACGGAAAAGGATCAGTTGATTTTGAACTACAGCGATGATGGTAAAGGGCTGGGAGCGGAAAGCGACACGGCCAACGGATTGGGTATTCAGAATATGAGAAGCCGGTTGAGCCTTATGCAAGGAGAACTGGAAATGAAAGAAAGTGAGCCTGGTTTTCAGGTTGTTCTCAAGTCAAAATTAAAACCTTAAACCAATGATAAGAGTAGCTATTGCCGATGATCATAAGCTTTTTAGAGAAGGTCTGCGCTTTTTAATGGATCAAATGGATAACCTGGAGGTGGTCTTTGAAGCGTCTAATGGTCGAGAGTTGCTAGAAACTATTGCAGAGCACCAAACCGATGTGCTCTTATTGGATCTGGATATGCCAGAAGTAGATGGATTGGAGGCTTTAAAGCAGCTAAGACCCATTCAGCCTGATTTGGGTATAATTATACTCACCATGCACAGCGATGCCAAAATGGTGGCCTATCTGATGGAGCTTGGGGCCAACAGCTACTTATTAAAAGATACCAGCCCGGAGGAATTTCAAAAAGCCATAACCAGTGTGGTTGAGGAAGGATTCTATTTCAATAAAATGGTTTCCCAGGCCATGTTGGGAGGTTTGAAGGGACAGGTGAAAAAGAAACCAAGTTTGGGCTACAGGGAGAGCCTTACTTCCAGAGAAATAGAGGTGCTGGAATTAATTTGCCAGGAGTATACAGCCAAAGAAATAGCCGAAAAACTATTCATTAGTCACCGTACAGTAGAGGGTCATCGTAAGAATCTGATCGATAAGCTTGGGGTAAAGAATACAGCCGGATTAATCGTAAAGGCTATCAAAGAAGATTTAGTGCAAGTTTAACACATTATAAGGCTTCCCTGCTTTCTGCATGGAGTTGCTTCTCCATAAAAGTACTCAGAGGGTCGTCTTCGTAGTCGCCAAACTTACCTCGAATGGAATAGCCTAATTTTTCATATAAGGTAATTGCATCTTTAGAGAAAGGGCCTGTTTCAAGACGTACCGTATGAATATTCTTTTCAATGAGTAGAGTTTCCAGTTGATGGATAATCTTTTGAGCAAGACCTCTTCTTCTTTGCGAAGGGGGAACATAAATTCGCTTTAACTCGCCATAATCGGCAAAGACTTTGACGGATCCTATGGCCACAATTCGTTCATGCTCTATGGCCCCATAGAAATAGACATTCTCTTGTTGCAAAGTTTCAATACTGTCCAGATGGCAGCTGCCAGAAGGGTAGAGCCGGCTTTGGTACTCGTCAAGTTCAGCAATCAATGCTTCTGCATCTTTCGGGTTTATTCTTCTTATTTCCATAGAGAGTCGGGTGTTTGTTCTTAAACTGAACGTGGTGCCAAAAACCTGTTCAAACTAATGTATAAAACTCAATTTTATCTGTTTCAAATAAGTTCATTTCCGAAAGATAAACTTTTGATAATCTTGCTGTTGCATAGTCTTTTGGCAGTCCTTTTCGCTTTTATCTTCCGCTCTTGCCTGCAAGAGCTGTAATAGCAATTTCTAACACTATGCCACTTAATGCTTTACTCCAGACTGGGGTATCGTATTTTTAAATTATTTCCTTACCTTTGCAGTCCGTTTCGGGAGAGGCGGTCTCGAGTATTCGGGAATGTTCAACAAAAATCCTTCGTTGAGTGCCCTGGGCAGCGAAAGGAGTAATCACAGGGCAGATTATCATGTCTGAAGAAAAAAAAGCACCTGAGGCAGTAGAAGAGAAAGCTACTCCTCAAGTAGAGGCCGCAGAAGCCCAAGAAGTGGCAGTAGAAGAAGCGCCAGCTTCCGATGCCAAAAAAGAATCTGCAAAAAAATCATCTGCAAAATCTCAACAAAGCCCTGAAGATTTCAATTGGGAAGACTTTGAAACCAAAGGTTTCGGTGAAGGCTATTCCAAAAAGAAAAAAGAAGAGCTTTCTGCAATGTATGAAGATACATTGAACTCTATTGAGGAGAAACAAGTGATAAAAGCCACTGTAGTTTCTGTTGGAGAAAGAGATGTTGTATTGAACATTGGCTACAAGTCTGATGGATTGGTAAGTGCCTCTGAATTTAGAGATACACCAGACCTTAAGGTAGGTGACCAAATTGAAGTTTACATTGAAGAGCAAGAAAACGCACTAGGACAATTGGTGCTTTCCAGAAGAAAGGCCAAGATTGTAAGAGCCTGGGAGCTTATTCAAGATGCGCTCGACAATGATAAAGTAATTGAAGGCTATGTGAAGAGAAGAACCAAAGGAGGTCTTATTGTAGACATCTATGGCGTAGAATCATTCTTGCCGGGTTCTCAAATCGATGTGAAGCCTATCAGAGACTTCGATGTGTTCGTTGGTAAGAAAATGGAAGTGAAAGTTGTGAAAATCAACTACACCAACGACAACGTAGTAGTATCTCACAAAGTATTGATCGAAAAAGATCTTGAGCAGCAAAAAGCTGAAATCCTTGAAAACCTTGAGAAAGGCCAGGTACTGGAAGGTGTAATCAAGAACATGACCAACTTCGGTGTATTCATCGATTTGGGTGGTGTAGATGGTCTCCTTCACATTACCGATATTTCATGGGGTAGAATCAACGATCCGTCTGAGGTATTGAGCCTGGATGAGAAAGTGAACGTTGTTGTTCTCGACTTCGATGACGATAAGAAGAGAATCTCGTTGGGTATGAAGCAACTCACTGAGCACCCATGGGATAAACTCGATGCTTCTATTGAGGTAGGTTCTAAGGTGAAAGGTACAATTGTAAACGTAGCAGACTACGGTGCATTCCTTGAGCTTCTACCAGGAGTAGAAGGATTGATCCACGTTTCTGAAATGTCATGGTCTCAGCACCTGAGAAACCCACAAGACTTCATCAGCATTGGTGATGAACTTGAGGCTGTGGTGCTTACGCTTGACAGAGAAGAGAGAAAGATGTCTTTGGGTATTAAGCAACTGACTGAAGATCCTTGGACTAAGTCGGATGTATTGACCAAATATGCCGTTGGTACCAACCATACCGGTATTGTTAGAAACCTTACCAACTTCGGTCTGTTTATTGAGTTGGAAGAAGGAATCGATGGTCTTGTACACGTATCTGATCTTTCTTGGACTAAGAAAATCAAGCATCCGTCAGAGTTTGTAAAAGTTGGCGATGAGCTGGACGTTCAGGTATTGGAATTGGATATCGAGAACAGAAGATTGGCCTTGGGTCATAAGCAGTTGGAAGAGAACCCTTGGGATACTTTCGAAACAGTATTCACTCCAGGGTCAACGCATAAGTGTACTGTTATTTCTAAGAATGACAAAGGTGCAACACTCGAATTGCCTTACGGCTTGGAAGGTGTGGCCACCAACAAGCATTTGAAGAAAGAAGACGGTTCGAACGTGGAGGTAGGAGAAACTTTAGACTTCTCAGTAATTGAGTTCTCTAAAGACGATAAGCGTATAGTTATGTCTCATACCAACATCCACAACCCTCAGGCTATTGAGAAGCCAGCCAAGAAAAAAGCAGGTTCAGGTGCCGGAAAAGTAAAGATGGCTCCTGTTGAACAAGCTACGCTTGGAGACCTCGATGCACTTTCTGCTCTTAAAGCTGAAATGGAAGACAACACCAAAAAAGCAAACGAGAAGAAAGCAGCTGAAGCTAAGAAAAAAGCAGCTAAGAAAGAGGATGCTGCCGAAGAGGCTGAGGAATCGACTGAAGAATAATCAGTTACAGAATAGATTAAAAGCATCCGCCAAAAGCGGATGCTTTTTTTATTGACATAGTTGCGCTTTTGTTGGGGCAATTGATGAATATCCCTAAATTTGCGCTTCCAAAATGTGGCACATAGGCCGAGTGATTCCGAGCAATCGGGGAGGTCTGCAAAGAGTACTTAATCTTAATGCATCCGTACACTCAGAGCCCTTAACCATTATAATGGCGCTGTGGCCGAGTGGCTAGGCAGAGGTCTGCAAAACCTTCTACAGCGGTTCGAATCCGCTCAGCGCCTCAACAAAAAAAAGGTGACCCTTCAAGGTCACCTTTTTTTGTGGGCAGTGGGAAGGCTTGAATCGTGCCGCAGGTTCGAAACCTCAATTTACAGAGCTTCGCGAGCACCTTTGAAATATTATAATAGGGGTACTTATACTTAAGTCACAAGAAGTATATTTCTCAACCTTGCCGCCATTTGTGTCCTCACAAATGACTGTTAAAAGACGCTGTGAGGACACAGCTTGTGG
>NZ_DBHC01000047.1:0-69017 GCF_002296035.1 Roseivirga sp. UBA838 | reverse complement strand
TGTGAGGACACAGCTTGTGGCTAGTAAACTGGGTCTAACAAATGCCATCTAAATGAGTAACTCTATATTATAATCATAGCGAGCAATCCGCTCAGCGCCTCAATTCCAAAAGGCGGTCTCAAAAGCTACCATTTTCGTCATTCCCAGCTTGACTGGGAATCTCTTTCGGCCTACAGAGTTAGTTTGGGGAGATTCCCGATCGCTGTCGGGAATGACAGTTAGCTTTTGAGACAGCCTCTTTTTTTAAGGGTTTATTGAGTGGATGAGAACCCTGCTTTTGCCGCCAGGTAGGCATGCGGTTCGAAACCTCAATTTACAGAGCTGCGCGAACCGCCTTGAAGTATAAATGGCATGGCGAGTCATGTGCCCAGCGTCTCAAGTGAATTGGCTCATCGCTTTGGCGGCCTTTAAAGGAGGGGCTATTCCAAGGTTTGACCAGGAATTTTGGCGTCTAAATAAATAGCTTTCAATGGCCGTATTCTGGTCATTACCAGAATACAGAAGCTCTTGTTATCAGTATTTTCAGGGCTCAATTTTTGGGAGGGGAGGCTGCAAAATCTTTTTCTGTATTTTACACCTGAGGTCGAATATTTTTCTAATTTCCTTTGATTTTATGGCTTTCCTAACAGTTCAATTTCGGTCATTTCCAAAGGTTTCATACATTCTTTGCGAAGTGGTTATTTATACTGATTCTAAATTAATTAAATGATCGTTGAGTCTTCTGTAAAATGCTGTGAATCAGGAATCTATAGAGTGGTTTTAAGGGGCTTTTTACTGGTTTTCAAGAATAAAATTTAGTTTGAAATAAGGCCTTCTGATACTACCTTTGCCACGAGTTTCAAGAATTGGGACAATCTGTGATCAAAAATAGACTTTACATGGTAGCTAGAAAAACCATTGTTCGTTATGCGACAGCATGCCTGCTAGTATGCTGTTTTGTTTTTTCTGGGCAGCAATCTTTTGCACAACGCGATGCTGTACCAACCGATGAAGCCATCATTGCTGAAGGAGAAAAACTCTTCAACGAATATCAGTGTAATTCCTGTCATAATGTGGTTGGAAAAAAAGTAGGGCCGGCATTGGCAGGTGTTTACGACCGCAGAGATTTGGACTGGATTTACAGCTGGGTAAAAAATTCTCAGGCAATGATTGCCTCAGGAGATCCACAGGCTACGGCACTCTGGAATGAGTACAAGCCTTCGGCCATGACCCCTTACGATCTGGAGAATGATCAGATTTTGGCCATTATGGCCTATGTAAGAAATGTAGAGGAGAACCCTCCGGCCGACAAGAATACTGTAACCGGTGGTGGTGAAGAAGGGCCTGCTGGAGGTTCAGGAGTGCCTGAATCTTACCTTAATATAATAGTAGCGGCTCTTATTGTGGTGCTGGTACTTATTCTTATTGTATTGGCCATCATTATTGGGGTGCTTAAAAAGTACCTTCAGGACAAAGAAAATATTTCTGAAGAAGACAAGGAGATTGTAAACGAGAAGTTTAGTCTGGTGGCTTTTGTAAAGAGCCCAACAGTTATCGGTATTGTCACTTTTCTTGTAATTGCTCTGGCAGCCAAAAATGTAATTGACGGCCTCTACACTATCGGTGTTCAGCAAGGCTATGCTCCAAAGCAGCCAATTGCTTTTTCTCACAAGCTGCATGCCGGTGAATATGAAATTGCTTGTCAATATTGCCACACCGGTGTGGAAATAGGTAAGTCTGCCAATATTCCTTCAGTGAATATCTGTATGAACTGCCATAGTTCAATCAAGACAGACTCTCCGGAAATTCAAAAACTTTATGCTGCTCAGGAGAGTGGCGAACCCATTGAATGGGTAAGAATTCACAACCTGCCTGATTTGGCTTACTTCAATCACTCACAGCACGTGAAGGTAGGTGGTGTAGAATGCCAGACCTGTCACGGAGAAATCCAGGAAATGGAAGTGGTGAAACAACACGCTCCATTAACTATGGGTTGGTGTATCGACTGTCACAGAAATACCAGTCTTAATACTCAAGGCAACGGTTACTATGATCGTTTGGTTGAGCTGCATAATCAAAACTCTGCTACACCAATGAATGTAGCCGATATAGGTGGTTTGGAATGTGCCAAGTGTCACTATTAATTAATTGAATTCGCGATTTCTGATTGATATACAATGAAAGAAAATCAAAAAACATACTGGAAAGGTATCGAGCAGTTGACAAACGATGCTGAGTTTGTCAAGAAGAATGAATCAGAGTTTCCTGAGTACCTTCCTATCAGCGAACAAGGAGGAGAGACCAACAACAGGAGAGACTTCCTTAAGTTAATGGGCTTTGGCGTGGCGGCAGCCACCTTGGCGGCTTGTGAAGCCCCGGTAAGAAAGGCCATTCCTTATCTTAACAAGCCTGTAGATGTGGATCCATCGGTTCCCAACTACTACGCATCTACCTATGTGAATGGTGGCGATGCGGTGAGCGTTGTGGTTAAGACCCGCGAGGGAAGACCTATTAAGGTAGAAGGAAACAAATACAGCACCATCACCAAGGGTGGAACCAACGCCCAGGTTGAAGCTTCTGTTCTTTCATTATACGACAAGGAAAGACTAACCAACCCTCTTAAAGAAGGTGCTGAGATTGACTGGGAAACCCTCGACCGTGAAGTGACAGCCAAGCTGGCAGACATTGCGGCCAAAGGTGGCCAAATCAGAATCGTGAGCAATACTGTACTCAGCCCTACCACCAAAAAGGCAGTTGCAGAATTTGTGGCCAAATATCCAACAGCTCAGCATGTGTCTTACGACCCTGTTTCGGCTTATGGTATAACTGAAGGAAACAAGAGGTCTTTTGGTGAGGCTATGATACCCTCATACGATTTCAGCAAAGCCAAAACAATCGTAAGTGTTGGAGCCGACTTCCTGGGAACCTGGATTTCGCCAATTGAATTCTCTAAGCAATACGCTCAAACAAGAAAAATTAATGAGCACCATAGAGAGATGTCGAGACACTATCAGTTCGAGTCTAATCTTTCATTGACTGGTGCCAACGCAGATTACAGAACGCCTATTAAACCTTCTCAGGTTGGGCCTTTGGTAGCTGCCATGTACAATGCCATTGCGGCCAAGGCCGGACAGCCAAAGGTGAGTGGTGGTAGCGTTTCTGCAGATCACCTCAATGCCGCAGCCAATGAGCTTTGGGCCAACAGAGGCCAGTCGTTGCTGGTATGCGGATCTAACGACCCTGCAGTTCAGGTGCTGGTAAACGGCATCAACAGTATGTTGGGGAACTATGGCACTACTATTAATGCCAACGCCCCTGTGCATTACCGACAAGGTGATGATATGGCCATGGCCAATCTGGCAAAAGATCTGAATGCCGGAAGAATTGCAGGTCTTATCTTCTTTAACTGTAATCCGCTATATAATTCAGCAGAAGCTTCGGCTTTGGCAGCCGGGGTAGCCAAGGCTACATTGACTGTTTCAACTTCCGATAGGTTGGACGAAACAGCGTCTGCCGTACAGTATGTGGCTCCAGATCATCATTACCTGGAGCAGTGGAACGATGCGGAGTTGAGAAGTGGCTATATCAGCCTTACGCAGCCAACCATTTCACCACTATTCAAGACAAGACAAGCACCTGAGTCGTTCCTTAAGTGGGCCGGACAGGATGTAGAATACTATACCTACCTTCAGAATAACTGGAGAGAAACCTACTTCACAAAGCAGAGCGACATCTCCAACTTCCAAATGTTCTGGGATAAGGCTCTTTATGATGGAGTAGTAGACTTTGGGACCACCGCAAAAAACCTGAACTATGATTTCGCTGCGGCTGCTACAGCGGCTACCAGTATAGGTCAGAATTACAAGTCGGCTGGTTCTGGATTGGAGTTAGCGCTCTATGAAAAAATTGGTATAGGAGACGGTAGCCAGGCCAATAACCCCTGGTTGCAAGAAATGCCCGACCCTGTAACCAAGGCTACCTGGGACAACTACCTGACCATTTCAATTGCTCAAGCCAACGAACTGGGTATTGAAATGAAAGAAGGAGAGACTCAGTTGGTAAGCCTAACAGTAGGAGGAAATACCATTGAAGTACCTGCACTGGTTCAGCCAGGTCAGGCCGAAGGTACGGTAGGCTTGGCCATAGGTTATGGCCGAACAAAAGCCGGAAGAGTAGCCAATGGAGTGGGTGTAAATGCCTATCCGTTCATTACCAAACTAAATGGTGCCAATACCATGGACGTGCTGGCAGGAGTATCGGTGGCAGCTACCGGTAAACCCTACAGAATTGCCCAAACTCAAACTCATCAGACCTACATGGGACGTGAAAACGTGATCCAGGAATCGGTTTTGACGGAGTATAAGAAAGATACCAAAGCCGGACGAGTATATCCTAAAATATACAAAGACGGCAAATACTATAAGCCTTCTAAAATTACCCTTTGGAGTGGTCACGAGTACAACAACCACCACTGGGGAATGACCATAGACATGAACTCTTGTACAGGCTGTTCGGCATGTACAGTGGCTTGTCAGGCAGAGAATAACATTCCTGTAGTAGGTAAAGAAGAGGTGCTCAACCGTAGAGAAATGGCCTGGATAAGAATAGACAGGTATTACTCTGCTGCCAACCCGGCCGGTAATAAAAAAGAGCTGGAGCAGGCTGCGGCCAATCCGGAAGTAACCTTCCAGCCTATGATGTGTCAGCATTGTAACAACGCACCATGCGAAACGGTGTGTCCTGTGGCAGCTACCACTCATAGTACTGAAGGTCTTAACCAAATGACTTACAACAGATGTATTGGTACAAGATACTGTGCCAACAACTGTCCTTATAAAGTAAGACGATTCAACTGGTTTAAATACCACGACAATACGCAGTTCGACAAGAACTCTTCCATGAACAATGATTTGGGTAAAATGGTATTGAACCCAGATGTTACTGTTCGAGCAAGAGGTGTAATGGAGAAGTGTAGCATGTGTGTGCAGCGTATTCAGGCTGGTAAACTGGCCGCTAAGCGTGAAGGCAGAAGACCAGTTGATGGAGAGATCAACACGGCTTGTGCATCGGCTTGTCCTTCAGATGCCATTACTTTTGGAGACCTTAACGATCCTAATTCTAAAATCTCTCAGCTACTTCAGATTGAAGAGAAGAAAGAAGGAGAGAAGGTTACCGAGCGTGTGGTGAATGAAGACAGAGCATACCATGTGCTGGAAGAGCTGAACGTGAATCCGAACGTTTGGTACATGACCAAGATCAGAAACAAGGATAAAGAAACAACAGAAGCTTAAAATAAACCGAAAGAATATGCAGGTTACTTCATCCGTAAGAAAACCTTTAATCACAGGCGGTAAGACCGTTCATGATGTTACCGAAGACATCTGTAGACAGGTAGAAGCTAAGCCCTCCAAACTTTGGGGTATGGCCTTCGGAATTTCAGTTGTCACGCTTCTCATAGGTTTTGTGGCCGTGGCCACCACCCTTTGGGAAGGAATCGGAATGTGGGGTCTTAATAAAACCGTAGGTTGGGCCTGGGATATTACCAACTTCGTATGGTGGGTTGGTATAGGTCACGCAGGAACACTGATTTCTGCCATTCTTTTGCTCTTCAGACAGAAATGGAGAATGTCCATCAACCGGGCAGCAGAGGCAATGACTATATTTGCTGTTATTTGTGCTGCTCAATTCCCAATACTACACATGGGTCGTCCGTGGCTGGGAGCATACTGGGCACTGCCTTTACCTAACACTTTCGGTTCGCTTTGGGTAAACTTTAACTCTCCGCTTCTGTGGGACGTTTTCGCCATCTCTACTTACTTCTCCGTATCGCTCGTTTTCTGGTTTCTTGGGCTAGTTCCCGACTTTGCCACCATTCGAGACAGAGCTACCGGTATTCGTAAGAAGATTTATGGTGCACTCTCTCTTGGGTGGGACGGTGCCGCAAAGACCTGGAGTCGCTATGAGTCCGTATCGCTGATATTGGCTGGTTTGGCTACTCCGCTGGTACTTTCAGTACACACCATTGTATCGTTCGACTTTGCTACCTCAGTAATTCCTGGATGGCACACCACCATTTTCCCTCCTTACTTCGTGGCGGGAGCTATATTCTCAGGTTTTGCCATGGTGCTAACGCTTATGTTGGTAACACGGGCCGTATTTAAACTGCAAGACTACATCACTATTGAACACATCGAAATGATGAACATAGTGATCATTGTAACCGGGTCTATTGTAGGTATTGCCTACATCACTGAGTTCTTTATTGCCTGGTACTCAGGAGTTCCGGCAGAACAATATGCCTTCTACAACAGAATGCAAGGACCTTACTGGTGGGCTTACTGGTCGATGATGACATGTAACGTAATTTCACCTCAGCTTTTCTGGTTTAAAAAGATCAGAACCAGCATTGCAGCCACTTTCATACTTTCAATCATTGTGAACATTGGTATGTGGTTCGAGCGCTTTGTAATTATTGTTACTTCATTACACAGAGACTTCTTGCCTTCTTCATGGGCAATGTTCTATCCAACTATTTACGATGTTGGGGTATATGTATTCACCTTCGGGCTATTCTTCACCGCGTTCTTCCTTTTTGCGAAGTTCTTCCCGGTAATCAACATGGCCGAAGTAAAAAGTATTATCAAATCATCATCTGAAAAAACTGCTTAATCATGAGTGACTCTAAGAATTTCTTATTGGGCGTCTTTGATGACGAAGATGTTTTGCTAAAAGCAGTTGGCAAAATCCGTGGTGCTGGCGTGAAGATCCACGAAGTATATTCTCCCTTTCCAGTTCACGGATTGGATGAAGAGCTTGGGTATAAGCGTTCTAGGCTTCCAATTGCAGCCTTTATGTTTGGTGCTCTGGGCACAACGCTGGCCCTGGTAATGCAAATTTGGATGTTGGGTGTTGACTGGCCCATGATTATTGGTGGTAAAAACTTTATCGCTCTTCCGGATTTTGTGCCGGTAACCTTTGAGCTTACCGTTCTTTTGGCCGCTTTTGGTATGGTGGGTACTTTTTTGGTAGCCAGCGACCTTAAGCCATGGAAAGATCCTAAGATGTTGGATTTGAGAATTACGGACGACAAGCACGTAATGGCCATCGATCTTGGTAAAAATGCAGGTCTTCAGGAAGCACAGATAAATGCCTTGTTGAAAGACTCTGGTGCAGTTGAAGTGAATAATAAAAATGTTGAAGAATAAGCCTTCTAAAGATATGATTCAGAAATTGAAAGTTTCTATTCCTATGCTGGCGCTCGCATTAGCCTGCGGTTGTGCGGCCAAGGGCGACTATACCGGCCTGGAATATGCCCCTCAGATGTATCATTCTGTGCCTTACGAGCCGCTTACGCAAATCAAAGACGAAGAGGCGGGTAAATGGCTTAGCAACAGAGAGGATGAAAAAGGAGAATTTTATAACTCCAACCCAAACAATCCTTATGCACAAAATGTCAGAAAGCCAGTAGAAGGTACGGTGAGAAGAAACCCTAACGATATGCTGCCTTACAGACTGGAAAAGGATGATATAACTGCGGCCGCTGCTATAGAAAACCCTTTCCCTGCCAGCGAAGAAATCATTGCAGAAGGCAGAAGACTGTATACTCAGTTTTGTCAGCATTGCCACGGTGCTAGTGGTAAGGGCGATGGAAAAGCCGGTGTGGCTTATGCAGGTGTGCCTTCATATACAGCACCTGCTCAGAGAAATTTGTCTCAAGGACACATCTTCCATGTCATCACTCACGGAATTAGACGTATGGGAGCACATGGTTCTCAGATTAGCGAAGATAAGCGATGGAAAATCGCAAGGTACGTTCAAACATTACAGCAACAGTAAACCGTAAATTTTTAAGAAATGGCAAAAGAAGTATTCGATTTTAACGCTGGCCTTAAGAAGAAGATCACTATAACCTTTATAGTGGGTGCGGTAATGTTGCTTATAGGGGCATTGAACCCGCAAAAAAACAGCCACCACGAAGAAGCCGGCCATGGTGACGATACACACGGAACAGAACAGCACGATGATGCTGCAGGCGAGCATGGTGACGAAGGTCATGCTTCACTCACCGATGGAGACTATGAAGTACTAGCCACCGCTGGTGGAGCCGAAGGAGAAGAAGAGCACGGTAAAGGTTGGTTCGAGCGGTTTAAAGTAGGCCTGTGGACCAATAATGTGTACTTTACCGGTCTGGCACTGATAGGTATTTTCTTCTTTGCAATACAGTATGCCGCACAGGCCGGATGGTCGGCCTACATTGTGCGAATCCCGCTTTCAATGGCTCATTGGATTTTACCTGCCGGAGTACTCATGGTGTTGACTTACTTCTTTGTGAGTCATGATGTATTCCATTGGACACACAGCGATTTGTATGAAGTGGGTGGCGATCACTACGATGGTATTATAGCAGGAAAACAAGCTTACTTCTTTGCTCCTCTGGAGGGCGGAAGTTTCCCACTGTTTTTTGTGCTTCGCATGGTTGTTTTCTTCGCACTTTGGGTTTGGTTGTTCAAGAAGTTGAAAGGCCTTTCATTGGCCGAAGATGAGTTAGGAGGAGATACCTACTGGCACAAAATGAGAAAATGGTCTGCCATTTTCCTGGTGATCTTTGCCGTGTCTTCGTCAGTTTCGGCATGGGATTGGGTGATGTCTATAGATACTCACTGGTTCTCAACCATGTTTGGTTGGTATGTATTTGCAAGCTGGTTTGTTACTGGTCTGGCCTTCATTACTCTGGTTACCGTTCTGTTGAAGGAAGCCGGATATCTACCTCAGGTTACCACCAACCACTTGCACGATCTGGGTAAGTTTGTTTTCGCATTCAGTATTTTCTGGACATACATTTGGTTCTCTCAGTTCTTACTGATCTACTACGCCAACATTCCGGAAGAGTCGGTATACTTTGTAGAGCGATTCCTTAGCGATAAATACGCTCCGTTCTTCTTTGTCAATCTGGTGTTGAACTTCTTCTTCCCATTCCTGACATTGATGACCAGAGATGCCAAGCGTTTGAATGTGTTCCTGAAGATGGTTTGCATAGTAGTAATGTTTGGTCACTTCATAGATTTCTATCTAATGATGACCCCTGGTACTATGGGAGAAAACGGATTCTTCGGATTTACTGAAATAGGAATGTACTTGATGTTTGGTTCTGCCTTTGTGTTTGTGGTGTTAAAAGCAATGTCTTCTTATGCTTTGGTACCCAAGAACCATCCCATGTTACAAGAAGCAAAACATCACCATATTTAAAATATTGACAAAAGAGATATGTTTGGTTTTTACATAGCACTTGCAGTTTTCCTAGTAGTAGCCATTCTGTTGTTGATCTTCAGAATTACTAGGCTGGTTAATGTGGTTAAAGGAACAGGAGAGGAGACTACCAGCAGCAGCAACAACATGAATGCGGTACTCATGATCGTGTTTATGGTTCTGTTCTTTGGCTTAGCAGGATGGTATTCCTGGGCTCATTTCGATGCCTACGACCCTCCGGTAGCTTCAGAACATGGTGAGTTAACAGATAAATTGTTCTGGAGAACCATGTGGATTACCGGTATCGTATTCGTGGTTACCAACATCCTTTTGTTTGTATTCTCTTATAAGTACCGTTACAACAAAAACAAGCGCGCCTTATTCTATCCACACAACAACAAGTTGGAGTACCTTTGGACTGGTGTACCGGCCATTGTATTGACTTGGTTGGTAATTTCGGGTTGGATGGCCTGGGATGGAATAATGAGCGAAGCCCCTGAAGAGTCTGAGCAAATTGAGATCATGGGCTATCAGTTCGCGTGGTCAATCCGCTACGGAGGAATGGACAACCAGGTGGGCGACTATGACTACCGACTCATTGATGCCATCAATACGCATGGAGTAGACTTCTCCGACAGAGCCAACTTTGATGATTTTATGAGCAACTCTTTGGTAATTCCTAAAGGAAAGCCGGTGTTGCTTAAAATTAGAGCCAGAGATGTCCTTCACTCTGTATTTATTCCTCACATGAGAGTGAAAATGGATGCCGTACCTGGTATGCCAACGCAATTCTGGTTTGTAGCCAATAAGACTACAGAAGAAATGAGAGTAGAAGAAGGTAATCCCGATTTCAATTACGAGCTGGCTTGTACTGAAATTTGTGGAGAGGGACACTTCTCTATGAGTAAAATTGTGACTGTACTTGAGCCTGAAGAGTATGAGAAGTGGAAGGCTGAGCAGAAGTCGTGGTTATCTAAAAACCCGTCTTTCATGTCGCAAGTACCAGATAATTTGAAAGAACTGGCCATGGTTTCGGCTGGCATTAACGAATAAAAAGAACTTAACATCATTAGAATATGGCAACAGCAGCAGAAGCGCATATTGATGTACATGGCCATGACGATCACCACGATCATGACCATGAGCAGTCATTTATTTCTAAATATATATTTTCTACCGACCATAAGACCATTGCCAAACAATTCCTGATTACGGGTATTATTTGGGCAGTAATTGGAGCGGCTCTTTCGGCTATTTTCCGTTTACAGCTTGGTTTTCCAGAGGCAGACCTCGGTTGGTTGAGGCCTCTTTTAGGTAAATGGATTTCTCCTGAAGGAACCCTTGACCCTGAATTCTATCTGGCCTTGGTAACCATGCATGGTACCATTATGGTGTTCTTTGTATTGACAGCCGGATTGAGCGGTACATTCTCGAACTACCTTATTCCATTGCAAATTGGTGCCAGAGATATGGCCTCAGGCTTTATGAACATGCTTTCTTACTGGTTCTTCTTTGTTTCCAGTGTAATCATGCTCATCTCTCTGTTTATTGAAACAGGACCGGCCTCAGGTGGATGGGTGGTTTATCCGCCACTTTCTGCACTACCGGAAGCCATGTCGGGCTCCGGACTGGGTATGACTTTGTGGTTGGTAGCCATGGTGTTCTTTATTGCATCTTCATTGTTGGGAGGTATCAACTATGTGTCTACCGTTATTAACCTCAGAACAAAAGGGATGACCTTTAGCCGACTTCCGCTGACTATTTGGGCCTTCTTCCTTACTGCGGTAATCGGTATTCTGTCTTTCCCGGTGTTGTTTGCTGCAGCTTTGTTGTTGGTATTCGACAGAAGCTTTGGAACCTCATTCTATTTGTCAGAAATCTATATCAATGGGGAGGCACTTCCCAATGTTGGAGGTAGTCCAATTTTGTACCAGCACTTGTTCTGGTTCTTAGGTCACCCCGAAGTATATATTGTACTCTTGCCAGCCCTGGGTATTACTTCAGAAATTATTGCCACTAACTCTAGAAAACCAATTTTCGGATACAAGGCCATGATTATCTCAATGATGGGTATCACATTCTTATCCTTCATTGTATGGGCACACCACATGTTCGTTTCAGGTTTGAACCCATTCCTTGGATCAATATTCATGTTCCTGACCTTAATCATTGCGGTGCCTTCGGCAGTAAAGGTGTTCAACTATCTTACCACGCTTTGGAAAGGTAACATTGTCTTTACTCCGGCCATGTTGTTCTCTATTGGTTTGGTGTCGGTATTTATATCAGGTGGTATTACCGGTATTTTCCTTGGAAACTCGGCTATCGATATTCAGTTGCACGATACTTACTTTGTGGTGGCTCACTTCCACCTGGTAATGGGTGCGGCATCATCGTTCGGTCTGTTGGCAGGTGTTTACCACTGGTTCCCTAAAATGTTTGGTAGAATGATGGACGCCAGACTTGGTTATATTCACTTCTGGTTAACCTTCATTGGTATTTATTCGGTATTCTTCCCAATGCACTACATTGGTATTGCCGGATTCCCAAGAAGATACTATTCATTTACCAACTTCGATGCCTTTAGCGGATTCACCGATTTGAACATGTTCATTTCGATTGCGGCTATTGCTACCTTCATTGGCCAGTTTATTTTCCTTTTCAACTTCTTCTATAGCATTTTTAGAGGAAGAAAGGCTCCGGCCAACCCTTGGAAGTCGACCACGCTGGAGTGGACTACTCCCCGAGTACCTGGGCACGGCAACTGGCCTGGTGAAATTCCGAAAGTGTATCGTTGGGCTTACGATTATTCTAAGCCGGGTGCTGAAGATGACTTTATACCACAAACTGTTCCTTTCTCTCAAACCATGGAATCTAACCTTCCTCATGAGAACGATATGATTGCTTTGGAGAAGGAAATGGATGCAGAGGAGATTGTGGTTCATGAAGCCAAGCACTAACAAAGGAAGGTCATTTAGGCGGTTTTCGGCCGTCACTATCATAGCCGTTTATTTGCTGATAGCGGTAGGCGGTATTGTAAGAACTACAGGGTCGGGAATGGGATGTCCTGACTGGCCCAAATGTTTCGGGAGCTGGGTTCCACCAACCGATGAAAGCCAGCTCCCGGCTAATTATAAGGAAGTATACGTTCAGCAGAGGGTTGATAAAAACGTGAAGTTTGCCAGATACTTATCGGCTTTAGGGTTCGGTGAGTTGGCCAATCAAGTGGAAAATGACCCTTCAATACTAGAGGAGGAAGATTTCAACCCGGTTAAAACCTGGACAGAATATGTGAATCGCCTGATTGGTGCGATTATAGGACTCCTGATATTTGGTACTGCGGTGCTTTCAGTGAGGTTCTGGAAAGAAGATAAACTAATCACTGTTCTTTCATTTCTTGCATTTGTACTCGTAGGTTTCCAGGGATGGATCGGGTCGATTGTGGTGAGTACGAACCTGCTGCATTGGATGATTACCATACACATGCTCATTGCTTTGGTGATTGTTTGCCTGCTCATATATGTATATCACAGATCTAAACCGGTTCAGTCTGATTATAGCTCCAGCCGTCTTGGTACGCTAAAAAGACTTACCCTCCTTTGCCTTAGTTTAAGCCTCATTCAAGTGGTGTTAGGCACGCAGGTAAGAGAGTCTATAGACATGCTGGCCAAATCGTTGGAAAGGTCTGAGTGGGTAGCCAATCTTGGGCTTACTTTCTATATCCATAGGTCATATTCACTCTTACTATTGGGGCTGCATGCTTTTCTGCTTTGGAAATTGTGGAAAGAAGATATACGGCATACGCAGTTGGTGAAACCTACCAGATGGTTGATGGCCATAGTGGTTATTGAAATAGTAAGTGGGGTCATAATGGCCTACTTTGCCGTGCCTGCTGCTATACAACCAGTGCATTTGCTTTTAGGATCGGTGATGATTGGAGTGCAGTATTATCTGTGGCTCATGTTGAGAGAAAAAGAATTGGAGTTGGCCTGAAATGGTTAATAACACAGCAAATATCAATGTAGAACTCACAGTTTCTCAAAAGGTGAAAGCCTTTGTGGAACTAATGAAAATGAGGCTGTCGCTTTTGGTAGCGTTCTCCTCTGCCTTTGGCTATGCGTTGGCTATGGGTGGCAGAGTAGACTGGATGCAACTGGCTGCTTTATTTGTGGGTGGCTGGTTGGTGAGTGGAGCCTCGTGTACTGTGAATCAGGTGTTGGAAAAAGACTATGACCGGGTAATGAAACGTACTCAGAACCGTCCATTGCCCACCGAACGATTATCTAACTCTGAATCGCTGTGGTTTGCTCTGGTAGTGGCCTGTTTAGGAATTGGCCTCTTGTGGGTATCTACCAACTTGCTTACCGTTGGTCTTTCATTGCTCTCTATGGTGCTATATAGTTTTGTATATACACCTTTAAAGCGAGTAGGGCCAATTGCCGTTTTCGTGGGAGCTTTTCCAGGAGCCTTGCCTCCATTGTTGGGTTGGACTGCGGCAACGGGGTCTATTTCCCATGAAGCGCTTATTATTTTCGGAATTCAATTCATCTGGCAGTTTCCACACTTTTGGGCGATAGCCTGGGTGGCCGATGATGATTATAAAAAAGCAGGTTTTAAGCTACTTCCGGTAAAAGGGGAGAAGGATATGAAAACGGCTTTTCAGATTATGACTTATACCCTGTTCCTGATTCCATTGGGCCTGTTGCCCACGTATTTTGGTCTTACAGGTATAAACTCGGCAGTTGTTGCCACGGTTTGTGGAGTGCTGTTCTTAGCCTCAACCATTAAGTTAATGAGAGATCAGTCGCGTAAGTCGGCATTGAGGATCATGTTTGGTTCCTTTTTGTACTTACCGATTGTGCAGATTGCGTATTTGTTGGATATGGTAAAATGATGATGGCTGAAGATTACAAACTTGTAGATACACCGGTGGAACAACCCCTTTCAATGCATCCTAAAAAATTTGCACTGTGGTTGTTCATCGTGACGGTGGTTATGATTTTTGCCGCCTTCACCAGTGCCCACATTGTGCGCCAGGCCGATGGCGATTGGTTGATATACGACTTGCCCACTATGCTATGGTATACTTCGGCCATTATTCTGTTGAGCAGTGTGTTTATGCAATGGGCCTACATGGCGGCTAAAAAAGACAAACTGGAGCAGGTAAAACTGGCCTTGGCTATTACAACAGTACTGGGAATTCTATTTCTGGTAGGACAGGTTAAAGCCTGGGGGCAGTTGGTAGATAATAACATTTACTTTAACGGTAACCCCGCAGGAAGCTTCCTGTACGTGTTTACCTTTGTTCATGCCCTGCACTTAGTCAGCGGTGTGATATATCTGATATATATGCTAATTTCGTCTTACAAATATAAGGTGCACGCCAAGAACATGCTCAACATGGAAATGTGTTCTACCTGGTGGCACTTCTTAGGCGGACTTTGGATTTATTTGTTCATATTTTTATTGCTGAATCATTAAATAACTAACCAAATCTATGGCAACTACTGCTACAATAAGTAAAAAGAACCTCTGGGGTGGAGGGGTAGAGCCTCTGAAGGCCAGCTATGGTAAGCTGATGATGTGGTTCTTTCTACTGTCAGATGCGTTTACCTTTTCTGGTTTGCTCATTACCTATGCATTCCTGCGTTGGAGTGCTCCGGCCTATAAGGGAGATCCAGATGCATTCACCTTCTCAACTGAGTACTGGCCAATTCCGGAAAAGGTATATGAGGCCTTCCCTGGTTTTCATGGTGTTGAGCTTCCTTTGGTTTTTGTTGGTTTAATGACCTTCATCCTCATTTTGAGCTCTGTAACCATGGTATTGGCAGTAGAGGCAGGACACAGAATGGATAAAAAGGGTGTGGTAAAATGGATGCTATGGACCATTATCGGTGGTTTTGCTTTCTTGTCTTGCCAGGCTTGGGAGTGGAGTCACTTTATTGCCGGAACTGATACAGCAACCATAGGTGATGTAGTGATCAACGGAGTTTGGAAAGAAAACTATGAAATATTTGGAGCCAACCTCACATACAATCAATATGGACCTCCGGCCTTTGCCGCACTATTCTTCTTTATTACCGGATTCCACGGATTCCACGTGTTCTCCGGGGTAGTGCTTAATGTAATTATCTTCTTTAATGCAGCCAATGGCCTGTATGAAAGAAGAGGGCACTATGAAATGGTTGAAAAAGTTGGCCTCTACTGGCACTTTGTAGACCTCGTTTGGGTATTTGTGTTTACTTTCTTCTACTTGATTTAAAAGACTTTTTATAATGGAACAAGCAACAACTAACGTAGTGGCTCAACCGGCCGACAGATCGAAAATACTGGGTATTTGGAAGATAGCCGGTATACTGGCTTTCGTTACGGCAATAGAGTATGTATTTGCCTTTACTATGGATGCCGGAACTCTACGCTCAGCAATATTTATTGGTTTAACCATTGTTAAAGCTTTCTACATTGTCTCTGAGTTTATGCACCTGGGGCATGAAGTGAAAGGTTTGATTTACTCAATCATTTTACCCATGATCTTTATTGTGTGGCTTATTGTGGCCCTGGTAAACCTGGAAGGTGCAGCCATAAAAGAATCTAAGGGTGTGCAGGACTATGAACCTGCAGGAACAGAGCGCGTGGAGGAATCGCATTAGATGAAGCAAGATTTTAATTAAGTACAGAATCAGGTCAAATCCATTGGCCTGATTTTTTAGTTTATAAAGCATGGGAAAGAAGGCCGTATTTCTGTTTTTATTAATCGCTCTGCCGGTAATGATTTTTCTATTCCTGAAATTCTTTGGGAGAAACGAATTCACTATACCGGTATACTACGAGCAAGGACTTGGCGACTCGCTTTCAACTCCCTGTTTAGACAAGGCCAATAAGCAATACCTTGTTAACTCAGATTTGCTTCCAAAAGGAGGTATTAATATTGTCCATTTTGAACAAGCCGATGGCCCCGTTCTAAAGTCTCGCTTAGAAGAATTGGAGCGGGTGCAAGATGTCTTCTATGAAGACGATCATATCCGGTTAAACACGTTTCTTAACAGTCAGACCATTGCACTGGATGATATAACAGATTATAACAGGCGTATTCAGTTTCTTGATCAGTTTTGGAATATGGAGGCGCTGGATAGCGCATCTTGGGCAGAACTTAAATACTGCACCATGGCCATGACCCCTCTGGACAACCGTGTGGTGCTGGTAGATGCCGCAGGGAGAATACGGGGTTATTACAATATTTTGGAGCGGAAAGAAACAGACCGCCTTATCCTTGAGTTAAGAATTTTAAAAACCGAAGAATAGTATGGCACAAACGCTGGAAAAGAAAAAGTCGATGGTGTGGATTCGTATCCTTTCAGTAGCAATACCCCTCGCAGTGGCTGTATTGCTTGGTTTACCTACCAAACTCAACCTGGGTGAGTGGGTGTACAACCTTCCGCATGCCATAGGGGCTATAAATACCCTTACTTCGGTTTGTCTTATTGCGGCCTTTATAGCGGTAAAGCAAAAGAAGATCAAGCTTCACCAACAAATGAATACGGCCGCTTTTATTTTAGGCGCTATATTTCTTGTACTCTACGTCTTGTACCATGCCAGTGCTCAATCTACTCCTTACGGAGGCGAAGGAGCTTCAAGGTACATCTACTATTTCTTTCTTATTTCTCATATTCTGTTGTCCATTGGGGTTGTGCCGCTTGTGTTACTGGCTTTCTATTATGCCCTCAACAACATGATCGATAAGCATAAAAAGATTGTGAAGTATACTTTTCCAATCTGGCTATATGTATCTGTTACGGGTGTTATTGTTTACTTGATGATTTCTCCCTATTACATGCATTAATGGGAATTATGAGCATTAAGAATTATCTTTGCAGCATGAGTAAGCTCTGGAGAAAATCGGTATGGATTGGGTTATTTCTGATGGTTTCAGGAACTCAATTACTAGCGCAATGTGCCATGTGCCGTGGTTCCGTTGAGTCTACCGTAAGTGCCGGAGATACCTCCATGGCAGCCAATCTCAACCTTGGTATACTTTATCTGTTCTTTACACCATACGTGTTGGTAGCAGCTATCGCTATTATTTGGTACAAAACCAGTAGAAAAAATGTCAGAAAAGCCAAAGGTGCTGGCAGTATTGCAGGGTAGGTGCCCTCAATGCAGAAAGGGAAAACTTTTCCAACACACGGCCTACAATCTGAGCAAGTTCACGCAAATTAATACGCATTGCAGCCATTGCGGGGTGAAGTTTGAGAGAGAACCACGATTTTTCGATGGCGCTATGTACATCAGCTATGGGCTCTCTGTGGGGCTCTTTCTGGTGTCTGCCTTTATCATTTACCTCTTCTTTCATCCGGTTTCCGAAAACGTTTATATGATCGCAATCATATCGGAGGTTGTGCTGCTCTATCCCCTCATGTTTCGTTATTCCCGTATTTTCTACCTCTATCTCTTTGGGGGGCTAAAGTTTGGCGGTTCTATGAAGTAATTCTTTCACTACGCAAACTATTCACCGCCATTTAGGTAATATTTTTGCTTGGTGCTCCCTAATTCTTCCCATGCGGGAAATTATTGTTAGATTTCATCGTAGAAAAAAGGGTGATTAGATTGAGCCGCATTCGACAGTTATTATTCCAGCACAAAGCCTTTTTGTTGAGCGTATTATTGGTTGGGCTCACCCTGATAATTGACGAAGCTATTTTCTCTGATCAAAGGAGAAGGGTAAACCCTCAGGAAACTATAACGGAAAATCTGCACAAACAACTCAATGAGCTGGATGGGCTGTTGCAGCAATTGAGCGACATAGCCGTAGTGGATCTGAGTCGTCTTTTCAACCGTTTTGAGAGCAATGATGAAATGCCCTATTTCATCTATGAAAACGGAGAGGTAATCTATTGGAGTACCAACCGCTTTGTACCCAAATATGGCACACTGGATGGTACTTACATTTATCGGTTTCTGGAGCTTAAGAGTGGCAAGTACATAGTAAAGCGCAAAGTGATTAACAGCTCGCAAAACCGCGTAGTTGAGATTTACGCACTCCTTCCGCTTACATCGGACGTGGCTCTCAACGAAAGCTTTGAAGAACACGGGCTAAACGGAGAAATTTTTGGACGCTCATCTTTCACACTCAATGCTCAGGAACAGGAGAATGGCAAAAATATTTATGCTCCGGAGGGTATTTTCCTCTTTTCGTACGAAGGAACCCAACGCATGAAGATTGATTATCCGAAGTATGCGGTCTTTATATTGGTGCTCTACCTGGTAGCTATTTACTTTTTCCTGAAGTCGGGTTATGACTATGCCCAATACCTCACCAATAGAAACTATCTGACGCTGGGTGTGTTGGTTTTAGTCATTTTCATTGGTGTTACCCGCTACTTTATGTTGCGCTATGAGTATCCGCTAAGTGTGGTGGAGTGGTCACTTTTTGAACCTGATCAGTTTGCCGAAAGCTCATGGCAACCGTCATTGGGCGATTTTTTACTTAATCAGTTGGCCATAGTGGCCATAGTTACTTTCACCTTCCTTAGACTCAGAAAACGTCAAACCGATCGCCATAGGATTAAACCTCTGGCGGTGGTGGGAGGTACTCTTTTCTTGCTGGCCAGTCTGCTGTATTTTGTTCAGGAGATAAGCTCACTGTTTGTCAATTCGCAGTGGTCTTTCGATGTAGGAACAGACATCAACTTCTCGCCCTTCAAGCTCATGGCTTATTGGGGAATCTTTGTGCTTGGTATTATTCCCTTTATTTCTGCTCATTATCTGAGTATAGAGCTAAGCAAAACCGGCAAGAGAAAATGGGTACTAATGGTCTTGGGTGCAATTTGCTTGGTTCTGGTAATTGTATCGGTAGGTTGGCCTTCTCAATATGTAACTGTGGGCCTTGTAATGGCCATATACTTACTTGTAGTAGTGGGCTTTCATTTTGCGGAGCAGCTAAGTCAGGCCAACTATTCCACTTTCCTTTACCTCTTTACTACCGCTTTGTTGGTGGCCACCATTTGTAGTGTGGTGTTGGACAGTCACATAAAAGAAGAGCGGCTGTCCAATAAGCGCATGTTAGCCACCAGGCTTTTGTCTGAAAATGATTGGGAAGCCGAATACTTGTTGTCTCAGGCAAAAGAACGCATAGAGTCAGATGTGCTCATACAGGCTAACATTACCAATCCATTTTCTTCCAAAGAACTTATCCGTCAAAAAATACAAAGGGTGTTTCTGGGCGATTACTTCGATAAATATGAGATAAATATTCTCTTGTTTAATGGTCGGGGAGCTCCTGTTAGTTCGGCTACCACGGTGAATTACGATGGTTTTTTACAGAGCCACGCCAGGCCGGAAAAAGAAACCTCTGTTGAGGGACTCTATTTCAATAGAAGTAATTATCCGGTAGCACTCAATCAATACTATCTGTTCAATGAAATAAAGCGATACAATACCATAATTGGTTATGTAATAGTCATTCTCGATAGAAAGGAGGTGCTTAACAATAGCATATTGCCAAGGCTTTTATTAAGCGAGTCGGCTCCATCTCAAGGTCTGAGGCATTTAGACTATGCCGTGTTTGAAGGAGAGAAGCTGGTAAAGAGTGTTGGCGACTTTAACTACAGAAGAGATTTCGATGTGAGCATGCTCTCTAATCCGGCTATTTACGATGGAACAATGAGCCTGGCGGGTTATGACCATCTGGCAGTAAAAAATCAGGCCAACAACCAGGTGTATATAATCTCTAACCATCACTACCCCCTACAGTATGTAATTACCAACTTCAGCATCTTTTTCTTGTTTACTGTAGCCATGATTATTCTCATTTTCGGAATTTCCGCAGGCTACTTCAATTGGAGAAAGCAATCCGTAACGCTTTCAGCCAAAATTCAGATTCTACTCAATTTTGCCTTCTTCTTGCCACTTATTATTGTGAGTATTGTGGTACTCAGGCTGGTGAACAAAACGGTGGAGACCAATATTGAGAATCAGTACCTTTCTACTACTGAAAGTGCAGCACAAAATATAGCCAACCAGTTGCAGGCCTTTTTGGAAGGGCAGAATGAGAATAATGAGGCCCTGGAAAACCGAATTGCAGAAATAAGCCAATATGCCCGGGCCGACATGAACTTGTTCAATACCAATGGCCGACTGATCGCTACCAACCAACGGCTTATCTTCGATAATGAGTTACTAGCACCTTTCATTAACCCACAGGCCATGGCAGGAATTGTGGAATCCGGAGAGCGCGAAGAGCTGTATATTGAACGGGTGGGTAATCTCGACTTGAGTTATAAGGCTACTTATTATGGCATCCGGTCCAACGAAAATAATGCTTTATTGGGAGTATTGAGTATGCCGTTTTTCGATTCGGAAGAACAGTTGAAAGCCGAACAACGCGATATTCTCTCCAACATACTCAACTCATTCACCTTCATCTTTGTCATCTTTGTAGTGCTATCGTTTCTGGCTTCCAGAATACTCACATATCCATTTAAGTACCTCACAGAGAAGATTAAGACCACTACACTCTCTAACCTAAACGAGCCCATTTCCTGGCCAGCCGATGATGAAATTGGTCTGATGGTCAGGGAGTACAACAAAATGCTCAGCAATTTGGAGAAGAGTAAAAAGGCTCTGGCACTGAGCGAGAAGGAAAGTGCCTGGAGAGAGATGGCACAGCAGGTAGCTCATGAAATTAAGAATCCGCTTACTCCTATGAAGCTTAAGCTGCAACATCTGAAAAGAGTGCTTTCGGCAGCGCCAAATGTAGATATAGAGTTTAACAAGCCAATAGATAACCTGCTGAGTCAGGTAGAAACCCTAAGTGATATTGCCACTTCATTCTCTTCATTTGCCAAAATGCCTATGCCAAAGAGTGAAAGGCTTAATTTGGTAGAAGTGCTAAAAAAATCGGTAAGGCTCTTTAACGAAGATAAAATGGAAATACAGGCCAATATTCCAAGGCAGCCTGTGTGGATTATGGGCGATGATCAGTTGCTGGGACGAATATTCAATAACCTAATTCTCAATGCTTCGCAGGCAATTCCGAATGAAAGAGACGGAAAACTGGAGGTAGAACTGGTATTGACCCATAATAAGGCTCGAATTACCTTTTCCGATAATGGAGTGGGGATTCCGGAGGAGATCAGCGAGAAAATTTTTATCCCTAAATTCAGTACAAAGGCAGAAGGTTCCGGGATAGGCCTGGCCATAGCTAAGCGTGGGGTAGAGCATGCCGGAGGGAGTATATGGTTTGAGTCTGTTCCCGATGAGGGAACCACCTTCTTTTTGGAATTCCCATTAACCGATTGATCGTGCAACGTGGTATTTTCGGCATTCTCTTTTTATCGTTTACTGTAGCCGCCTGGGCTCAGTCGCCTTTCGAGCGGTGCCGATGGATAAAGACCCACAAGAACCCTCAGGTACTCGATTCACTAACCGTATTTCCAGAGTCTATACGAATAGTAGCCCCCGACAGCCTGCAGCAGTTTAGTTTTAATCTCTCTAGCAATTCAATAAGCTTTAAAAACGCTCTTCACGATTCTGTGCGGGTGTGTTATACCACTTTACCCTTCGACTTGCACAGCAAGCGAGCCAATAAAACCCTCGATATCTATGATTCTACGGCTCTTTTCAAAGACGCTATTTTATACAAGCAAGCGCTGGCCATTCCTAAACGCGAAGAAATTGTAAGTACAGAGAACATCTACAAAACCGGTAGTATTTCTCGCGGAATATCTTTCGGTAATCGGCAAGATGTATTTGTGAACTCTACACTCAACCTACAGATGGAAGGACAACTGACCAATGGAGTAAATCTGAGAGCCGTGATTACCGACCGGAACGTGCCCTTTCAACCCGAAGGGAACACCCAACAAATTCAGGATTTTGATAACGTATTTATAGAACTCTATTCCAATGACCAGTGGCGTTTGAAAGGTGGAGATGTAGTGTTACAGAATGGAGCTTCACACTTTTTGCGCTACTACAAAAACGTGCAAGGTGCGCAATTTTCTACCCGATACGACATGAAAGGAGGCTTTAAGGCACAAACTACTGTGGCCGGTTCTGTGGCCAAAGGTAGGTTTGCCTCGGTGAGTATAGAGCCCATAGAGGGTGTTTTGGGACCCTATCGCGTAAGAGGGCCGAACAACGAGCGGTTTGTTATTATTTTGGCCGGATCGGAGAAGGTGTTTATTGATGGAGAACAACTGACCAGGGGTTTTGACAATGACTACATTATAGACTACAACCTTGGTGAAATTACGTTTACCAACCGGGTACTCATTACTAAGTTTACCCGTATAAGGGTAGACTATGAGTTTTCCGATCAGAACTACAGTCGGTCTATTATACAGGCTAGTCATTACCAGCAGAATGAAAAGCTAAACTTTGCCTTCAACTACTACAGCGAAAAGGACAACCGAAATCAGCCATTGCTCTTTGACCTTAGCCAGGAAGAGAAGCTCATACTGGCCAATGCCGGAGACAACCTGAACCAAGCCGTGACCAGCCGCGTAGATAGCGTGGCCTATAATCCAGATCGTATTCTTTACCGCAAGACCACCGGTACTGACAATCTGGGTAATGATTATGATATATTTCAGTACTCCACCAATCCCGATAGTGCTTTTTTCGATGTCCGCTTTTCGGAAGTAGGCCAGGGTAATGGAAATTATCGGCTTAGAAATGCCACGGCCAACGGAAGAGTTTATGATTGGATTGCTCCTCTGAATGGTCAGCCGCAGGGAAACTATGAGCCGGTGGCCCTTCTCCATGCTCCCAACCAGAAATCGATGGCCACATTGGCTAGTGGCATTAAGTTAAACAAAACCGATGCTATTGAAGCAGAAATTGCTTTTTCAAAAAACGATGTAAATCTCTATTCGCAACGCGATAGCGATGATGATGACGGGTTGGCCTATAAGCTTATTCACACCTCCAAAGACCGTAAACTTAACTTCTTACCCAACTATGTGCTCAACTCCAGCCTCTCATACGAGTATAATAGCGAGTCTTTTACCTTTATTGACCGACTCAGGTACATAGAGTTCGATAGAGACTGGAGTTATAATCCCCAAGAATTTAGCACAAGCTTCACCGAAAACATTTTTCAACTCAACTTGAACCTGTCTCAAAATGTTAGCAACGCATTGGCCTATACAATGGTGAGAAGAAAGCGGGGCGAGGCTGTCGATGGTTTCCAACATAGCCTGTCGCTTAACAAGCGTTTGGGGCCATTTCAGTGGAAATCGAGCGCATACTGGATGCATAATGACCAAACTGTATTGCGTTCAGAGTGGAACCGGCTCAACCTCGATTTCTCCTACCAAAGCCAATGGTTTATTCCGGGCTATCGCTATAGACAAGACCAGAATGAGGTTCGCCAGCAAGCGACCGGTGAGGTGGTAAGAACAGCTATGCACTTTAAAGAGCATACCCTTTACCTTAAAAATGCAGATACACTTAAGACGAGCTACGGTATAGACTACCAGACTCGTGAAGACAGGCTACCGGTAAATGGTGAGTTGGTAGATAACAACCAGTCGTATACCTGGAATGCCTTTTTTCGCACTCAGTTCAACCCATCCAACAGGTTGTATTTGCTGTTTACTTACAGAGAACTTGAAAATTTGAATGCAGTGGCATCTGATAAGCTCGACCGCACCATTATGGGTAGAATGGACTGGGCTGCTTCTTTTTTTAAGGATATGGTGCAGTCAGATTTAAACTACAACCTGGCCAACAGCCGCGAACTCAGGAGGGAATTTATCTTTATTCAGGTGCCTACCGGTGAAGGAACCCATACCTGGCGAGACGACAATGGAGATGGGGTGCAAGACCTTAACGAATTTTACCTGGCAGTAAACCCCGATGAGAAGAATTATGTGAAGATATTTGTGCCCACCGATACATTTGAAGAGGCCTTTAACACCATAATCAGCTATCGGCTGAACATAAACTTTCCCAGAGAATGGCTCAGCCAAACCGGTTTACGAAAAATACTGGCCCGATTGTCTAACAGTACTGCATGGGGGCTCAATGCTAAAATTACAGAAGAAGAGCTTGCTAAAAGATTGTGGCCAACCAGTGTGGATGATGATCAAGTGCTAGGTTATAATGAAAACCTGCGATCTACCTTATTTTACAATAAGACCAACTCAAAGTTTGGAGCCGATGTTGGCTTAGCCAAACTCGAAAATAAACAGCTTTTGGCCAATGGCTTTGAGCAACGCCTCAACGAAGACCTTCGCTACCACATGAGATGGAATGTGAGTAAAGGACTGAATATAGATGTCAATTATGTAGATGGAATTCGCTTGAGCAGGTCTAACGTGCTCACACAACGAAACTACCGGGTAGAGTTCACCAGTATTAATCCATCGCTTACCATTCAGCCTTCGCGAAACTTTAGGCTCACAGGCAGCTACAACTATAAGTCTAAGCAAAATGTGCTCACAGAGGCATCAGCAGAAAGTGCCTTCCTAACAGAGTTTGGACTGAATACACGTTATTCTAAAGCTGTTAAAACCAGCATTACGGCTAGTTTTAAGTATATAGATATCGACTTTGAAGGCGTTGAAACCTCTCCCGTTGGTTATGAACTGCTGGAAGCATTAAGGCCCGGAAGCAACCTCACCTGGAACCTGAACTGGCAGCAAAGATTGAGCAATGGGTTGCAATTGTTGGTAAGGTATGATGGTCGAAAATCTGGTGATAACCAAACGGTACACTTAGGAAGAATTCAGGTAACAGCTTTGTTTTAAGACAAAGACCTGAATTTGCGCATCATTTTATTAGCAAATACAAAGTCATCGAGTTCCTGAACACCCGAATGCATAATATCATCTGAGTTACCTTCCCATAACTTTTTGGTATTGCCAATAAACACAATATACTCCCCAATTTCCATTACCGAGTTCATGTCGTGAGTCACAACCACCGTGGTTATCTGGTATTCATCGGTGATTTCGGCTAACAATTGATCTATTTTAATAGATGTTTGAGGGTCGAGGCCAGAGTTGGGCTCGTCACAGAAAAGGTATTTGGAGCTATTTACAATAGCCCGGGCAATGCCCACTCGTTTTTGCATACCTCCGCTAATTTCAGAGGGCATACGCTTGTTGGTGTTTTCCAGCTTCACCCGTTTTAGAACAGTATTTACACGGTCTAGCTTCTCATCTTCAGGCATAGTTGTAAGTACATCCAACGGGAACTTCACATTTTGCTCCACGTTCATGGAGTCAAAAAGAGCACCGCCTTGAAAAAGCATACCAATCTCGCGCCTGATTTCCGTTTTTAAATCGCGGTTAGCGTTAATAAAGTCGCGGCCATTGTAGAGAATCTCCCCCGAGTCAGGTTTGAATAGCCCCACAATGTTTTTAAGCATAACACTTTTTCCTGAGCCACTTGCACCAATAATTAGGTTGGTTTTGCCCTGCTCAAAAGTAGCGCTGATGTCGTTCAGCACCGTTTTATCTTCGAACGATTTGGTAAGGTTCTTTACTTCAATCATCGTACAAGCAGTAGTTGAGCCAAAACAAAATCACTAAGTAAAATAGCAATGCAGCTCACGGTTACCGCCCGTGTGCTCGATTGCCCTACTTCCAGCGCCCCACCTTTGGTATAATAGCCCATAAAGGCAGAGATTGATGATACCAGAAAACCAAAAACTACTGACTTTATAAGGGCAAAGGTTACACTAAACTCATTGAACTCCGTTTTTAACCCCGTAAAGTAGTTGGCCGGACTTAATACTTCAGTTAATTCGGCCACTAAATAGCCACCGGCAATGGCAAGAGAACCGGCAAGAATGACCAGAAACGGATACATGAATAGAGTAGCCACTATTTTGGGTAGAACCAGATAAGAAACTGAGTTGATACCCATCACTTCCAGAGCATCGATTTGTTCGGTAATGCGCATGGTGCCCAGGTTGCCGGCAATGCTTGAACCAACCTTGCCGGCAAATATAATGGCCGTAATAGTGGGGGCCAGCTCAAGAATGGTTAGGTCTCTCACTACCAAACCAATTACGCTGTCCGGAATAAGCGGATTGAGCAGATTATAGGCCGTTTGCAAGGTAGAAACAGCTCCCATAAAAATAGATACAATAGAAACCAGGACAATGCTGTTTATACCCACGTAAATGCACTCATCGAGAGTGAGCCTCACATAAGTGCCGAACGTTTCGCGGTTGGTGAAAAGCTTGCCAAGAAATAAAATATACCTTCCTAAGTTGCTCATAAAGCTCAAAAAACAAGGCCTGATGGTCTTGCCTTACAACGGCAAAATAACAAAACTTGTACGAATGCCTTATGGTTCATTCAATTTAAGTCTTCTTATTTCCAAGTACAAAGAAAGCATTTTGATGTGCCTCTATTCAAAAGTACCTTTAGGCCATGAGAAAACTTGCGGTAATTAGTAGTGGAACAAAAGGCATAGGTAGGGCCACAGCAGAGAAATTCTTCTTCAATGGATTCGATATAGTGACCTGCGCCAGAAGTGCAGACGATTTACTCCAGCTCAAAGAAGAACTTGAGGAAAAAGGAGAGGGAGAGGTTTTCTTTAGACCCACCGATATGGCCAGGAAAGAAGAAGTGCTCGCCTTTGCGGCCTATGTGAAGGGGCTGAACAGACCAGTTGAAGTATTGCTCAATAATACAGGCCTTTTCTTGCCCGGCTCAATTCACACAGAACCCGAGGGCAATCTGGAGAAAATGATAGAGACCAACCTCTACAGTGCCTATCACCTTACCAGAGCATTGGTAGATGATATGAAGGCCAGAAAACAAGGGCATATATTTACTACCGGGTCTATTGCCGGTATTACAGCTTACCCTAATGGAGGCAGCTACTCCATTTCCAAATATGCACTGCTCGGTTTCACCAAGTGTTTGAGAGAAGAACTTAAAGAACATGGTGTACGGGTTACCTCTATATTGCCCGGGGCTACTTACACCGCCAGTTGGGAAGGAGTAGATTTACCCAGAGAAAGATTTATGAAAGCCGAAGATATTGCCGAAGCTATATATGCAGCGCATAGCCTATCGCTACAAACGGTGGTAGAAGAGATTGTACTCAGGCCGCAGTTAGGCGATATATGAATTCATTAACAAATTCTCTCATTTCGGGTTACCTTTGCAGCAAGTAAAAAACTTATGGAGCCGACCATCTCGCTAGCTAAAAAATACTGCAACAGCCTTGTCAGCTACAGCCGGAGAAAAACTATTCCCGTTCGAGTAGGTGAGGTGATTATTGGGGGAGATAATCCCATTGTTATTCAGTCTATGACCACGGTCGATACCATGGATACGCAGGGTTCGGTAGAACAAGTGTTGAGAATGGTAGAGGCCGGTTGCGAGTTAGTAAGAATAACTGCTCCAAGCCTCAAAGAGGCGGAAAACCTGAGAAACATTAAAAACGAACTCAGAAAGAGGGGTTGCCATGTGCCTTTGGTAGCCGATATTCACTTTACCCCCAATGCTGCCGAGCTGGCGGCCCAAATAGTAGAGAAGGTTCGGATTAATCCGGGAAATTATGCCGATAAGAAGCGTTTCGAGAGTATTGAATATACCGATGAAACCTACCAGGCTGAGTTGGACCGGATCAGAGAACGCTTTACCCCACTGGTAGAACTATGTAAGAAGCACGGCACGGCCATGCGTATAGGCACCAACCATGGCTCATTGTCCGATCGTATTATGAGCCGATATGGCGATACGGCTCTGGGTATGGTTGAATCGGCTTTGGAGTTTCTTAGGATTTGCGAAGACCTGAACTTCGACCAGATTGTTCTTTCCATGAAGTCCAGCAATGCTCAGGTTATGGTAGAAGCCTATAGGCTGTTGGTTCAAAAACTGGATGAGGAAGGACTTAAGCCTTACCCGCTGCACCTTGGGGTTACTGAGGCCGGAGAAGCCGAAGACGGCCGGATTAAATCGGCTGTAGGAATTGGCACCTTGCTAGAAGATGGCCTTGGCGATACAGTGCGTGTATCCCTCACAGAAGAACCCGAGTTTGAAGCACCCGTAGCCCGAAAACTGGTAGACCGATACCGTGACAGAAAAGATCACCGGCCAATACCGGAAATAGATGAATCACCCATCGATCCCTTTCTCTACCACAAGAGATCTTCTCGAGAGGTACTGAACATAGGAGATGTAAATGTGCCAAGGGTAATTGCCGATATGAGTAGTCTAAATACCATTGAGGTAAAAGACCTTAAAAGTGTTGGTCATTTCTATTTGCCGGAGCCCGATAAATGGACCATGAACGATCAAGGTGCCGACTATATCTACTCAGGTAATAAAAGCATTCCGTTCATGCTTCCCAATGGCCTGAAAGAATTAGTAGATTACCCTGTATGGAAGCAGTTGACTGATAAAAAAGGACGTTTTCCGGTATATAATCTTCAGCAATTGGCTCAAGCTGAAGATTGTGACGACCAGTTAAATTTTATTCGCCTGAACGCCTCAGATATTGATGAGGACACCATGATGATTTTGGAAGCGGATAATCTGGTAGTGTTGTTGGAAACAGATAATACACATGCTATGCCCGCTCTGAGAAGGTTTTTCTTCGAGTTGGTAAGAAGAAAGCTCAATATTCCGGTGGTTGTGATCAGAAATTTTGAGGTAAGTGATGCCGAGGCCTTTCTTATTCATGCTTCTACCGACATTGGAGGTCTGTTGGTCGATGGTTTTGGGGATGGTGTAATGCTCACTTCAACACCCCAATCAAACAAAAAGGATCAACTTTCAGATATTAAACTAAAAAATACTACGGCTTTTGGTATCCTTCAGGCAGCCCGAACCCGTATGACAAAAACAGAGTACATTTCTTGCCCAAGCTGCGGACGAACCTTGTTTGATCTGCAAGAAACAACAGCCATGATACGCAAAAGGACGGATCATCTGAAAGGAGTTAAAATTGGGATTATGGGCTGTATAGTGAATGGCCCAGGAGAAATGGCCGATGCAGACTATGGTTATGTAGGATCGGGTAAGGGGAAAATAACCCTTTACAAAGGGCAGGAAGTAATGAAAAGAGGGGTGCCCTCCGAACAGGCTGTAGATGAGCTAATTGAGATTATCAGAGCCGATGGTAAATGGATTGAACCAAAGGCGGTGGAAGTGTAAATGTAAGACTATGTCAGTTGAAGAGCATAAAGAACAAAAACAGGAAAGGGTAAAACTCACCGCCAAAGAAGCGTTCGACTTTGGACCTGTACTAGGCTATTTCTTTCGAAAAAAAGATCCCAATCGTCCATCAAACTTTAACCTTAGAGTAATGCATGGAATTAATAAAATCTCCATCATTATGTTTTTAATTGCGCTCACAGTTATAATAGTGCGTTTTATTTCCCGTATGTAATGTATCTGGACGAATTTAGAGACTATTGCCTGAATAAACCCGGAGTGACCGAAGGGACCCCTTTTGGCCCCGATACGCTCGTGTTTAAGGTTATGGGCAAAATGTTTGCCGTAACGGGGCTCGATACCTTCGAATTTGTTAACCTAAAGTGTGATCCGGAAAGGTCCGTTGAGCTTCGTGAGCAATGGGCTGGCATTAAGCCCGGTTGGCACATGAATAAGCACCATTGGAACTCTGTGTATGTAGATGGTTCCGTACCCGATAACCTCATCAAAGAACTCACAGATCATTCGTATGAACTGGTAGCTGCCAGTCTGCCTAAAAAGGTCAGAGATGAGCTGAAGAGCCTATCGGGAGATCAGTAACTCAGGAACTGAAAAGCGGCTACGCGGCTCTTTAAATCGACCTTACCCGAACTCCAGAACCCTTAACCAATTAAGTCTGCCAATAAAGGGTTTGCTCTTTAATAGGGTTCTCAAAAGGAATTTTTTCTTCCTGGCACTTTTCATACCTGCTACGAATGGCATTATACCATTTGGCTTGCATATCGGGGTCGCCCATAAGCATAAGCGGAGGGTTGTTGTTAAGCCCCTCCTTCAGTTTTTTAAACACATCAACATCTTGTTGAATAAAGCTGTTGGCGAAGCGATAGAATATGGGCTTCAGAGGTTTGAACCACCCTATGTCCGTATAGACAAACTGTGTTAGTTCAGTTTCCTGATCATTCACTGGGGTGAGTGTGGTCATAATTACAATATCGTTTTCGCCCACTTTCAGGTGCTCAATGCGTATGCCTGGCAATTGAAAACTTATTTCCGTGGTCTGTTCCTTCTTTAGAATTTTGTAAGCAGCAGAGTTTTTAGATGGAGCATGCCTCACCATGGTAAATCCCAGATGAGAAGGAGCAAACTTTTTTTCTTTTAGTTTGAGATTGGTCTTTTTTCTAAAAAACCAAGACTGGTGCACAAAAGGCACATGAGCAGGATCTATTAACCCGATTACCGAATGATCCAGGCCACAATCCATTCTCTTGGCTGTTACCAGATCGAAGGACTTACTTTGATCTAACGGAAAATGTGGAAAGAGGCTTTTATCCATATCTTCCGGTTTGCGCATGTCTTTGGGCATATAGATAAATACAATGCCATGCAGCTCACGAACCGGATAGTAGGGGGCTCTTATTTTAGAAACATCCAGTGGTGAATGAGGTGGCAATGCCGGAATTTTAGAGCAAACTCCATCGGTGTTAAAGCGCCAACCGTGGTAGCAGCATTCAATTTCGCAACCGTCAAAGTGGCCATAGGTCAACGGAATGCCGCGGTGTGGGCACTGGTTTCTTAAAGCAAAAGGCTTGCCCTCATTGTCGCGGCCAAGGCAAATCTTTTCACCATCAATCTCTTTTTCAATTGTTTTTCCTTGTTTTAATACGCTGCCATGACAGGCGACATACCAGATGTTTCTTAGGTTTTTAGACTTTACCGCACTCATTTCCGTACAAACATACACATTCCTCAGGTACCCGAATGTACCTGAAAGGCAAACAAAATCGGAGTTTTAGTAGTGTAAAACTATATGTAAATTGTTTATCAGTCATTAGCAAGTCCTATGAAATACATTGTTTCTCTCTTAATATTTCTGAGTGCCTTTTCACTAAATGCACAAATAGAATTGAATCAGTTGAATTATGGGGGTGGCGGTAAGTACACCGACCTGATGGCCGTGATTAATCCCAGCAATATTAAGGGAAGCCCTTTGGGTTTTGATGAGTGGCGCAAAGGCCGCTTTGTAGTGGTTGGGGGCGATACTTCTACCTACTTTCTCATTAACTACCATACAGAAAAGGATCAACTCTATTTGAAAAAAATAGGTACTGAAGAAATTTTTGAAACCAATGAAGACTTGATAGAGGTGTTGTTACTGGAGAACTTTGAGGGTGAGGTAGAAACCTTTGTGAAGGTAGATTGGCATAGTTTTAAGCGTTTTCCCGATTACAGCAAGTATTGCCAGCAGCTTATAATGAAGGAAAATTTTCAGTTGATTAAATACCGCGATAAAGTATTGGAACGACCGGATATGAAGCAGGATAGCTACTCCGGGCCTAAAATTGAAGAATACGTTTTAAAGGAGCGCTACTTTTGGCGCAATAGCGACAAGCAGCCCTATGAAGAAATAAGTCTCTCGCGTAGTTCGCTAAAGCTTATTTTCTCAGAAACTCAGGAGGAGCGAATGAAGCAGTATCTCAAAAAGAACCGCGTAAAATGGAACCGCGAAACGGAAGTGCTGCAAATGTTAGAGGTTATACTCTAACGTTCGATTATACCTTTTAAAACCTCCAGTTGTCCATCTATTGCCGGTACTTTGGTAATGCCCAGGAGTTCTGCTATAAGCGGGTATACATGCACATTTTCAAATTCTTCGATCACCAAACCCTTTTTAATGTTGGGGCCATTGGCATAGAATATAGCCCCCATAGTTGGAGTGGTTTTAGGGTCGAACCCATGTTCGCCTCGGGTTATTTTATTTTCAATGTTGTGTTTAATTCTGCCTTCAGAACTTATGTAGTGGCCAGGTTTCATCACTAAAACGATATCTCCAATACGTGAATGCGTTCCGTAATGCATATGTGGTGGTAGGTTTTGCTTGTAATATACCTGATAAGCCCCTTCGTGTTGTTTTAGCCTTTTATAGGTTTGCTGCTTTATTTGTTCATCGTTTACATAAAAATGGGCGTGAGGGCCATTGTTTATCATTCGAACCTCCTCATTGTTCAGGCCTTCAAGCAGTTTACCGGCCTCGATGTATTTTTCCTTTTTGGGCTCAATAGGTTCCATGCCATGGTCAGAAACTACTATGATATTAATGGGTAGGTTGAGCGCATCGGTTTGCTTCTTAAGCATGCCCAAAAGGCGATCGGCTTCCAGTACCGCCTTCTTGGTTTCTTCATGATCAGGCCCATAGGCATGGCCGGCATTATCGACCAGCGAAAAGTAGAGCGATATAAAGTTGGGTCGTTCCGGGGCCGGCAGTTTCAGCCAGTTTACAACCTGCTCAATGCGAGGTTCGTTGGCCAGATTGTCGTCATATATCTTATAGTATGTAGGGAATTGCCCCTGAACAGGGGCTTCAGAGCCTACCCAAAAGAAGGAGGCCGATTTCATGCCATTTTGCTGGGTAAGCTGCCAAAGGGGGAGGCCACCGTAAAAGGCAGGATTTTGCACTCGTTCTCGGTTGCTTATTCGGTATATGAGGTCCAGGTCGCTATCGTAAAAAGTATTGTCCACCAGGCCATGGTTGTCTGGGTAAAGTCCTGTTACCAGGGTGTAATGATTGGGGAATGTTTTAGAAGGAAAGGAGGGAATCATGGCCTTTGCTGCCACACCATTTTTTATAAATGACTTAAAGTTGGGGGCATTATATTTTTCTACATAGTCATGCCTGAATCCATCGAACGATACCAGAATGACATAGGGCGTTTGTTCATTAAGCGATTGACCAAGGGCTGTAGAACCAATGACCACCAATAAAATGATTATCTCTAAGTACTTTTTCATAATACGGGTGCTAAACTAAAGGTAGCGCGTCTATTCGGCCAAAGCTAAAAGTTAAAATTGGGTTAAGAATTATAGAAGCGGTGCCAACAATCGGCATACCGACTCTTTAAGCTTTTGAAGAATACTTCGTTTTTTCCAGTTCTGGAGTCCTAGTTGCACACAGTCGGCCTTATCGGCTTCAAAGGCACTGGCTAGTTGCTGTACCACTTCGCCATTGTAGAAGTAGGCGTTCACTTCATGGTTTAAGTCAAAGCTTCTGTAGTCCATATTGGCACTGCCAACAGAAGCAAAATTGTCGTCTATAATTATCACCTTGGAATGTAAAAAGCCCTTTCTATAGTGGTAGACCTTCACATCGGCTTCCAGCAACTGTTTAATAAACGAACGAGAGGCTGCTTCCACAATCCACGAGTCGGACGATTCAGGAATCATCAGCTCAATAGTTATATCGCTGCGCGAAGCAGTTACTATGGCATCGAGAATGCTTTCGGTAGGAATAAAGTACGGAGTTGCAATGCGCACCCTATGGCGAGCGGAGTTAATGGCTAGAAAGAAAGAGTCCATTATGCTGGCCAACTCCCAGTCAGGGCCGCTGGCATTTATTTGAACCATATCGTGCCCGTGGGTAGTAAAGGTGGGGAAAAAGCTGCTGTCCGGCAGTAACTCTTCCTGTGTTACAAACTGCCAGCTTAGTATGAAGAGAAACTGAAGCGTTTTTACCGCTTCCCCCTCAATTTTTATGTGCGTATCTCTCCAGTAGCCATTGGAATGACCATTGTTAATATATCGGTCGCTAATGTTTATGCCTCCGGTGAAACCTATCATACCATCGATTACCAGAATTTTGCGGTGGTTTCTGTAGTTGATCTTACTGGTAAATGATGGGAAGAGTACCGGCATAAATTCTACAATTTGTACTCCGGCACTCATCAGGTCGGTAAAGAAGGGTTTGCGTAGTCCCAATGAGCCTACTCCATCTACAATTACTCTTACTTTCACCCCTTCCGAGGCTTTTTGCTTGAGTATTTGGGCTATTTCCTGACCAATGAGGCCGTCTTCATAGATGTAATACTCAAGGTGAATGTGGTGTCTTGCCTCCTTGAGTGCGGTTATTAGTTCAGGAAACTTCTGCTCTCCGTTTTGCAACACCGTCACTTTGTTGTTACGCGTAAGCGGAGAAAGGTCTTTGTTTAAAAAGCGAATTACTTTTTCGTATTGCTCCAGTCCTTCTGGAACCACATGATTTCTGGATTTTCGTTCTACGTGTTGCTTGAAATAATGGTCGCCAAAGGCCTGGTTAATGAGTTGTTTCTTGGCAAATATCTTACGCTTGCGAATGGTTTGCCCGAAAAACAGGTAAATAACTATACCCAGCAAGGGTAAAAGGAGCAATAGCAAGAGGTAAGAATGTGTTTTGAGCGGATTTCTGTTTTCCAACAGAATGTCGATCACCACAAAAAATATGGCCACATAATAAAGTGGTAAAACAAATGGTGAAATGCTCTGCCAAACCTCAAGCATAGGATCAAGATAAGGCCATTCGAATTATTTTCCAGTTTATTTTATGGAATCCACTTAATGTCTTTAAAGTTGGGCTTTCTTTTCTCTAAGAAGGCATTTCTTCCTTCTTTGGCTTCATCGGTCATATAAGCCAGTCGAGTAGCTTCTCCGGCAAAAACCTGCTGTCCAACCATGCCATCATCTGTTAAGTTAAAGGCAAATTTGAGCATCTTAATGGAGGTGGGGGACTTTTGTAAAATTTCTTGTGCCCACTCATAAGCGGTGTCTTCTAGTTCATCGTGAGGAATAACAGCGTTAACCATACCCATCTCGAAAGCTTCCTGAGCCGAATAATTTCTTCCCAGAAAGAAAATTTCACGGGCTTTCTTTTGTCCTACCATTTTGGCCAGATAGGCCGAGCCATAGCCTCCATCAAAACTGGTCACATCGGCATCGGTTTGTTTGAAAATAGCATGTTCCTTACTGGCCAGAGTGAGGTCGCAAACCACATGAAGGCTGTGGCCACCACCAACTGCCCAACCGGGCACTACGGCTATCACTACCTTGGGCATAAAGCGTATAAGCCGCTGTACTTCAAGAATATTGAGTCGTGGCATACCATCATCGTCCACATAACCCTGGTGCCCCCTGGCTCTTTGGTCGCCACCGCTGCAAAAGGCCCAGCCACCGTCTTTAGGCGATGGCCCTTCGCCAGAAAAAAGCACTACACCAATGGAGGTGTCTTCACGAGCATCTAAAAAGGCATCGAAAAGTTCTGCCACAGTTTTGGGTCTGAAGGCATTTCTTACTTCCGGACGATTGAAGGCTATTCTTGCCACGCCCGTGCCAGACTTCTGGTAGGTAATGTCTTCGTATTCTTTTACGGTTTGCCAGTTTGCTTTGCTCATGCTCGTCTTCATTTTGCCGTGAAATTAGCACTTCGTTTTTAAAGTGTGAACTATAATTCTTAGAGATGTAAGCTCTGAAGCAGGGGTAAAAGAAAAGCCTCGCTGATGGGCGAGGCTTTTCCGATAAGATTTTAATGATCCTAGTTTCTGATTGGGTCAGAAAAATCTTTGAAATAGTCTAGGTTAGTTCTGTCATAGACTGCCTTAAATTTCGGCCACTCGTTGCTAAAGAAATCATTAACAATCTGCATGGCTTCATTCATCATTTTCTGTGCGTTTTCTTTCAGACTTCTTTCGTTTGGCCCTGGGGCTGTAAGTCTGGAGCTGGCATATCTGCGAGCCTGACCCAGCCAGTTGTTGGCTGTAGTAAAGCTTTCTCTTGGCACGGCCTGTCCACGCTCTTGTCTTATGCCGGTAGTAAGCTTTTGCACAGGCTCAAATTTTTCTTTCAGAGCTTTTAGTGCTTCGCTCAACTCTTTGGTTGCGTCCTTATCGGCATTTTTCATTTCAGCTTCTACTTTTTCAATAATGTCATTGGCTTCTCTTACTCTGTTGGTAAGGTTAGCAAAGGTCTGAGACATTTTAAGTACTTCATCCATAAAGTCTTGCTTAGCTCTCAGGTCGGCCATGCTTACTGAAATCCTTGGGTCGTAGTGTACCTTTACAGGCTTGGTTACTTTGTTGTCGCCCAACTCAATTACTACCGTGTAATCGCCAGGAAGCACGTCTCCGGCTGTCTGCTCGCGGTTTTGGTTTCCTCCACCAAAGCCACCGAAACCACCAAATCCGCCACCTCTGCCTGAGAACTCAACAGGGTATGGGTTTCTTCTTTGCAGATCCCAGTAGATAGAAGTTACTTCTCCCTTTTTATAGGTGCTTGAAGCAGTTCTTACTGTATCGCCACTAGCATCCAATACACTCATTTTAATGCGTGTTGGGAGCTTTTTGGTTTCTTGTTTTTCAGCCTCTGGCTCAGCATTTCTATTTCTCCTGTTTCTTCTGTTGTTTTCTGCAGGTTCGGCCTGAGTTTTTTCGGCCTCATCGTTTTTCACATAGAAGTTGATGGCCGCACGACCGAAATATTTGTTTTGTCCTTCATAAGACCCTCCATCGGCAGGGAATCTCATGCCGGCAGGTTGTCTGTAAGTCATGTGATAGGCATCGGCTACGTCAAACACAATGAGTTCTTCGTTTTTGGCATTGTTTACACCTCTGGAAGCGAACTCTCGTAGAGGTCTGATGTCGTCCAGTATATAGAATGCCCGTCCAAAGGTGCCTATGGCCAAATCGTGCTCTCTTTCTTGTAAGGCAAGGTCCATAGTGGAGGCAGACGGATAGCCGTGGGTCCACTTGTTCCAGGTTTTGGCCTTATCGAAGCTCACGTATAAACCATTTTCTGTACCGAGGAAAACCAAGTTTGGCTCAACCGGGTCTTGCAAAATGGAAAGCGTATAACCAAACACCTTGCTGTCATCAGCTATTCGTGTCCAGGTTTGACCATAGTCTGTGGTATGGTAAGCATAGGCCGACCAATCGTTTCTTCGGTAATTGTTAGCAACCACCCAGGCCTCACCTGCATTGTAAGTAGAGGCTCTGATTTGCGGAATCCAGCTTCCGGCCGGTAAGCCTGGAAGTTTGGCAGCCACATTTTCCCAGTTTTCGCCTCTGTTGCGGGTTACTTGTACATTGCCATCGTCAGTACCTACCCATATTACATTTCTGTCTACAGGGCTTGGAGCAATAGAAAGTAGAGTCGTGTGGTTTTCGGCACCTGTGGCATCGATGGTCAGTCCGCCACTCTCATTTTGCTTTTGTTTTTCAGGGTCGTTGGTTGTAAGGTCTGGTGAAATAATAGTCCAGTCATCTCCACGATTGGAGCTATAATGCAGGAACTGAGACCCGTAATAAACACCATTAGGGTTGTGAGGATCTACAGCCACCGGAGCATTCCAGTTGAATCGCAGGTCTGTGGCGGTATCGGGTTCGGTAGGTCTTACTACCTTGGTATAACCACTTACCTTATCGTATCTCGAAACGTTTCCACCCTGAGACATGGTATATCCGTAGCGAGAGTCGCTCATAATTGGAGCCACATCAAAACCATCGCCAAAGCTTAGTTCTTGCCAGTCGCTGTTTCTAATGCCGGCATAGTTGAATACATAGGCAGGGCCTACCCACGAACCGTTGTCTTGCATACCTCCATAAAGGTTGTAAGGGAATTCGTTGTCTACATTAATGTGATAGAATTGGCCCACCGGTAGTTTTTCAGTAAACCTCCAGGTTTTCCCCATGTCTCTGGTAATGTTCAGACCTCCATCGTTTCCATCAACCATAAAAGAAGGGTCTTCCGGATGAATCCACCAGGCGTGGTGATCGGGGTGCACACCAGAGTATGGAATAATTACTTCAAACGACTTACCGCCATCCTCAGAGCGCGAAACCATTGAGTAAAGGCTATATACTCTGTTTTCATTTTTAGGGTCTACGTAAATGCTTGAGTAATAGAAGGGTCTGTTACCCATGTTGGGCTCTTTGTCAGCCGAAGCTCTCAATTCCCAGGTTTTACCTCCATCGGTCGAACGATAAAGACCATTGGCCTTTGACTCAATCATGGCATACACATATTCCGGCTTATTGCGGGCTATGGCCAAACCAATTCGACCATAAGGGCCTTCTTTGGGCAGGCCTTTTTCTCCGGTCAGGTTTTTCCAAGTATCTCCACCGTCAAGGGTCATGAACAGGCCGGAACCTTCTCCACCGGATTTGAATGTCCAGGGCCATCTTTTGTGCTCCCACATGGCCACAAATATTTTATTGGGGTTAACCGGATCGGCCACCATATCGGCTACACCGGTTAGGTTGTTGGTATAAAGAATTTTTTTCCAGGTTTTACCTCCGTCTGTGGTGCGGTAAACACCTCTTTCTTCGTGCTCTCCCCAGGGAGAACCGATGGCTCCTACATAAACAATGTTAGGATCGTCCGGGTGGATGTATATTCTGTGAATGTTTCTGGTTTTTTCCAGTCCCATAAGTTCCCAGGTATCACCACCGTCAATAGACCGGTACACACCATAGCCACTGCTCACTGAGTTTCTTGGGTTTCCTTCGCCAGTACCCACCCAAATAATGTCTGGGTTTTTCTGGTAGATGGCAATGGCGCCAATGCCTAGTATGGCTTCATCGTCAAACAGAGGTTCCCAGTTTAAACCACCACCGGTAGACCTCCAAAGTCCTCCTGAGGCTGCTCCTGCATAAATAATATCAGGGTTGCTTTCTACTACATCTATGGCAGTTATTCTACCACTCATAGCGGCAGGGCCCACACTGCGGGCTTTCATGTTCTTAAAAATGTCCATGTCCACCTTCTGGCCCCAGGCGGGGGCTATAAAAGTGAAAAGCATGAGACTGAAGAGAGAGATTCTTAGTAGAAAAGAATCTTTGAGTTTTCTATTCGTCATCAGGTTCTTAGTTATTTGATTGAATAAGGAATCAAAATATGCCAAGAAACCGAGGGCTAAAATTCAATTCTTAGGAGCGCGTAAATATGGGGTATAAGTGGTGTGGATATGCGGCTTACTAGTCAATGTAAAATTTAAGTCCAATACCAAAGCTGAACGAATCGAATCGGGATTGACGCACTTCCAGCAAGTAAGATTCGGTCTGGCGGTCATAGGTTGTGGAGCTTGGGGTTAGGTACTTGGTGCGGTTGCTCTTGAGCGTTCTGAAAAACAGATCGAGTAATACGGTCTCGTTTAAAGGGATTTCTACACCGGCCGTTAGTCCATAAGTAAACGAGAAATCTCTCCAGTCTACAAAATGATCGAAGGCTTCTCCGAGGGCAGATTCTCTGAGAATAGAGCGGGTATAAATGTAATTGACCCCGGCCATAAAGTCTGTGTAAGGGTAGAAGCCGGCATCGCAATCGGGAGAAAACCGTATCAAAGCCATGAGTCTCATCATTTCGTTGTGTCTGCGGTAGCGCACATCTCCCAATGCTTCTCCGTGCCATCCGTCACGCAGTTCCGACCCGTACCGGGTCATGTCGAACATTCCTCCTACATAAATGGGCGAGTTACTCAGGTTATATGCCGCATTGACCCCGAAGCCACCACCCCAAATAGCAGGAGAGTCTTTTTTGAGTTCGCCACTGGGTAAGAACGAATGTAGCTGAAATCCGGCAGTGTGCTGGGCATTTAGCGAAATGGCTAAACCACAACAGAAGAGGAGGCTTAAAATGATTTTCATTGATTTTGAGTTGGTTGACGGGGTTCTACAAACCAATAGCGTGCCAAAAATAGAGCTAATAATTTTGACATACAGCTAAAATAATTAGTTATTTTAGAGCAAAATTATATGTTATGAGTGTTGTTGCCGGAAATATCAAATACCTACGCAAGTTGCATCAGTGGACACAAGGAGAGTTTGCCGAGAAGATTCATATTAAACGTTCTTTGGTGGGAGCTTATGAAGAGGGTAGGGCCGACCCGAGACTGAATAATTTGCTGAATATGGCCAAGGTATTTGGAGTTTCGGTAGATCTCATGATTACCAAAGACCTGGAAGGTAAAACTCTTGAGCAGATTCAGGCTATGGATAAAAAGAGTGGAGGGGCTATGAAAGTGCTCTCCATTACGGTGAATGACAAGGACAATGAGTACATAGATTTGATTCCTCAAAAAGCTTCGGCCGGGTATCTCAATGGTTATGCCGATCCACAATATCTGGAAGAGCTACCTAAGTTTCAGATACCTAGTTTGCCAACTTCTGGCACCTATCGGGCTTTTGAAATTACCGGTGACTCCATGTTGCCTATTAAACCCGGTACCATTGTGATTGGCCAATACCTGGATAGTCTTAGCTCTATTAAAAATGGGAGGTGCTACATTATTCTTTCTAAAGAAGAGGGAGTGGTTTACAAGCGTGTTTTTGACTATACCGATGAGTTGGGACAACTCTTTTTGGTTTCAGACAATAAGGCCTACTCTCCCTATAAGATCGAGGCTTCTGACGTGATAGAAATTTGGGAGGCAAAAGCCTATTTGAGTATGGAAATACCCGAGTATTCTGAAGATGATATGAGCTTTGAAAAACTCAAGAATATTGTACTTGAGCTACAACAGGAGGTAATTAAAATGAAGGGCTAAAAAAAGTCCTTCACCATTTCATCGAGCGGGAAGTTGTAGTTGGGGAAAATATCGATTTGTAATAGCGACTTGGCTTCTAGTACAAGAATAAAGAAAAGGGCAATGAATATAAGGTTGAGCAAGTACTTGCCGAAAGTGAGCATATCGGCTATTAACAATTGTCTCGCGGTGTCTTTGTAGATACCCTCTGTGTTCACTTTGGTCTGTATTGTATTTGAAGCCATATTCAAATATAGGAGCAGCCGTCTTTTGGTCACTAGGTAATTTACTTAAATTCTTAAAAGTGGTTTTTTACTGACGCTGCCATTTACGCAGTGTCGCAGCCCGGTCTGGCTTGCCGCTGGCGGTAAGCGCCCAGTTACTAATCAGTGCCCATATTTTGGGTTTTTGGTATCTATCTATCTGATTTTCAATTTGTTTTTCTCCTGATATCACTTTTTTGAATACCTCTTCTTCTTTAAGTATGGCTACCACCTGCTCGCCCAAAGTAGGGTGAGGTAGTTTCCATATGAGTACTTCTGTTTGCAAAAGTTGAGAGAGCTGTTTTTCCAGAGGTTCAATGTGAACCTTAATTCCTCCGCTGTTCACTACCATGTCGGCTCGCCCTATCCATTTAAATGCCTGCCCATGAATCTCCACTAGATCGTTGGTTTGTATCCATTCATTGTTGGTTACCGAACCCTTTATTTTCAGTCTTCCCAAATCATCGGTGTCTATCTCATTATCTCCTATGAGGGAATAGAATTCTGATCGCTGGTGCCCATTTATTTTTCTCAGGCCAATGTGCGATACAGTTTCTGTCATGCCAAAGGTCTGATAAACCTCGCTGTTCAATTGTTGTAATGACTGTTCCAGACTATCGGGTATAGCGGCTCCACCAATAATGATACGCTTCACTTTGTTCAGAAATCTTGTTCCTTCCTTATGGTCTATGAGCGATTGAACTTGCAACGGAACCATAGCAGTAAAGTCTATGTGTTCGTTGAGCAAGGGAAGTGAAGTAGGGGGTAGAACAAAAAGTTGCCATTGCCCAATGAGTGCTCTCACGAGCATCATTCGTCCGCCAACCATGTCGGGATTCATGCAGAGTAAAGCCTTAGCCCCATTTTTTATAGAAAGGTGGGAAATGGTGGCTCGGGCACTGGCTTCCATTTGGCTTCTGTTCAGGTTGATTTGCTTGGGTTTGCCGGTAGAACCGGAGGTTTGTAGGTTAAAGCTTGGAGTTTCGTTGAGCCAGGCACGCACGAAGGCTCTTATACCATTGGCCCATGAGAGATTGGCAGGTAGCTCGGTTTCACAAAGTTCAGTGAAGGTATATGAGTTGTGCTCAAAAATAATCCGCCCTTCCATGCCCCAATGTTAGCCATTATTCATCAAATGAAATACAACTTACAGGAATGAAAACCGGGCTGTCTGGAGGATGTATGTCAGGCTGAGTGGGTTGTGGTTCATGAAAAATCATGCCACTGTGCAAAGTGATGGTAGTTGTTCAAAGCATTATAAGAACTGTCCCTCTTCGGGATATTGTTTAATACTTTCTGTAGGTAATCAAAAAAAGACTGGCTATCCACGAACTTTGTGACTATTTTAGTACAACTTACTGATATACACATGCTAAAGAATTCGTTCGTTTTTAAGCTCGCTTTTTTGATTCTATTCTTTATTCCGTTTCTGGCGTTCTCTCAATATCAGATTCAGGGGGTTGTGACCGATGCAGAAACTGGAGAGACTTTGCCTCTGGCTACTGTGTTCTTTGCCGAAACTACCTTTGGGGTAACCACTGATACAGAGGGAAGGTACACTTTATCATTTTCGGAGCCCGGTTCTTATGAAATAGTGGCCCGTTTCGTTGGATACGCTACCTATGTGGCTAAAATTCGGATCGAAGACGAACGCAATGTACGGCTAGATATTACCCTTAAACCGCAGGTACTCAATTTGGGTAGTGTTGTGGTAGTTGCACGCGAAGACAAAGACTGGAGGCGCCATATGCGACTTTTTAAGGAGTTGTTCCTTGGCTATTCTGTTAATGCAGCCAAATGCAAAATTCTCAATGAGGAGGCCATCGATTTTTATATGGATGAGGAGAAGAACGTTTTATATGCTTATGCAGAGGAAGCCATAAAGGTTCAAAATATGGGGCTGGGTTACGATTTAGAGTACTACCTGGAAGGATTTTGGGTAGATTATAACAGCATGCTGAGCAGCTATGTGGGGTTTACTGTGTATAGGGAAATGGAAGCTCGCAACTCTAGGCAGAAAGGAAGGTGGGACGAAGCCAGAGAAGTGGCCTTCCGTGGTTCTCAGCAGCATTTTTTTAGAGCCGCCTATGCCGGCAAACTTGAGGAAGAGGGGTTTAAGGTAGCGAGAGTTACAGATATGGAACGAGGTATTCCAAAGAACATGACGGAGGTGGATCTCAATGAGTTAATCACTAAAGGTCAGTTTGAGTTTTCCCGCAGGCTCCCATTTAATGATTATTTACATGTGACCTACTTGTGGGAGTCCCAATCACATGAGTATATACAAATAGTAAGCTCATTAGGAGGAGCTGTTACTCGTTTCGCAGAACAAGTATCGTGGATTAGCCTGGTAGAAGGAGAGGATCATATTGAGTTCTATAGTAACGGTTCTGTGTATAACCCGCTGAGTTTTGTCAGTAAAGGTTATTGGGGTTTTGAGAAAGTGGCCGATATGGTTCCTATTAATTACAAAGCTATGAATTAAAGGTTGTTGGCTCATTAGCTCTAAGTATTGCACCTCTAAGGATTTATCTACTAAGGTGTGGCATAATTTGGTGAATTATAAGGTTAGGCAAAATTATTGTGGCCCAACTTGTTGCCCTTCTTTGGGTAAACAGTTTTTACTTACAACCAATAACTTTTTACTTCAACCTATGCTACGCCACACGTTAAAAGCACTTGTATTTATTTTGTTCTTTCCTGTTTGCCTACAGGCTCAGTATACCATAAGAGGAGTTGTTACCGATGCCGAGACAGGCGAAACCCTGCCATTTGCCAATGTGTTCTTTGCCGAAACCACTTATGGAGTAAGCACCGACTCTGAAGGTCGATATGTATTAAACGTTACAGACCCGGGGACATACGACTTGATAGCTAGGTTTGTAGGGTATCAAACTTATGCCATAAGCATACGCATTAGTGAAGAGCGGGACCTACGCCTGGACATGGCCTTAAAGCCGGAAGAAGTAAACCTTGGCAGTGTGGTTGTTACTGCCAAGAAAGACAAGGATTGGGAGCGTTATATGGTCATTTTTAAGGAATTGTTTTTAGGCTACTCGGCCAATGCTGCCAAATGCAAAATATTGAACGAACAGGCCATAGACTTTTACTTCGATAAGAAGAGTAATACACTCTATGCTTTTGCTGAAGAGGCCATAAAAGTAGAAAATAAGGGGCTGGGTTATATGCTAGAATATTATCTGGAAGATTTTAGCATGAACTACAGCTCTATGCTAAGCTTATATTATGGTTATACGGTTTTCACAGAAATGAAACCAAGGAGTAAGCGCCAACTTAGACGTTGGGAAGAAAACAGAGAAATTGCTTACAAGGGGTCGCTTCAACACTTTTTTGCATCGGCCTTCAAAGGCAGGCTGGAGGAAGAAGGTTATATTATCCAGGAGGCCAAAGATATAAAGGGTGGAAGAGTGCTAAACCCTAACCCTATGGATTTGTCAGGGGTTCTCAGGCAAGGTCAATCGCAGCTTTCTGTGCAATTACCATTCGAAAACTACCTCTATGTGACCTATACTCGCGAGGGGCAAAGCGAAGAATTCAGACAATTCAATAATCCGAGCGGGCTCTCACTATCTGTTTCTGCAACAAGGGTTGGAGAACAGGTGTCGTGGATTTCTCTGGTAGAAGGTAAAAAAGCCATAGAGTTTGAAAGCAGCGGCTATGTGTATGACCCCATCAGCTTTATTACGCAGGGGTATTGGGGTTTTGAAAAGGTGGCCGATATGGTGCCAATCAATTATAAGCCCAGGCAATAGCTTTTATACTCCGCCAACAAACGCTCGTTTTCGAGCGGCTCGCTAAAGATTTCGAGCACTTTGGCCGTGGAGGAAGAATCGAAGAAGGTACTAAGCCCACTAGTTAATTCTGATTGATTAGTACAGGCTGTGTATTCAAAGCCAAATTGCTGGGCTGTAAGAGCCGCAGTGAGTGGTTGGTGGGTCTGAAACAACTTTTCGTAAGATTTTTGGTTTCTGGGTCCCTTTATCATTCCAAAAATACCTCCTCCGGCATTGTTCATAACAATAATGCGCAAATTGGCCAGTTTTTGGTCGTGCCAGAAAGCATTTCGGTCGTAAAGAAAGGCCATGTCTCCGGTAAGCAAAGTCACCATTTTGGAGGTTGTTAAGGAGGCCCCCACAGCAGTGGCGTTGCTGCCATCAATTCCGCTGGTACCCCTGTTGCAATAAATTTCCACATGGTGAGGCAGGCCTATGAAGTTGGCGTACCGTACGGCCATGCTATTGGCTAAATGCAATAAACTGTTGTGAGGCAGAGATTCCAGACACACCGCTGTTGCTTTTAGCTCTCCAAAACCGCAACGCTCAATAAAGGTCTTACTTCTTTGTTGGGTGTGTACTTCTTTTTGCCGCCAACTAAGACAAAAACTGCCTTCACTTTTGCTTGATTCTTGCTTGGCTAGCTGCTCCATAAAATAGTCTGGAGACAAATCGAATGTGTGGCTTAAATGCTGAAGACCATCGTTCAGACGCTCACCCTTCCGAACATGCCAGTGCATGGGGGGTGGGTTCTTGCGCAAGAACTGCTTCAGGTTTTTCGATATTAGTGAATTGCCCAAAGTGATGAGTAATTCAGGAGCCTCCGGTAGTTGATCTGATTGTAAAAAAAGGTCTTGTTTCTGAAGGCTACCGGATACCATGTGCTGGTTGGCTGTTACTTCATTTACGATGACCACATTTCCTTTTTCAGCCAGGGCTTTCAGAGCCTTGGTGAGCTTCATATCCGGTTCATGCTGGCCAATTATAACCATCCGTTTTTCGGCATCATTCCACTGAGTCAGAAGGGCAGACCATTGCTCTGGCAATAAATGAGAGTGTGAAGTCGGTCTTTGTATTATCCTTGCCTTTGGGTACTCAAATTTTTCGTTTGCCTGAGGGTAGAAAGGTTCTCGTATAGGCACATTAAGGTGGGCCGGCCCCATGGGGTATTTTAGGGTGCAAAGAATAGCTTCATTCACTAATCGATTAGCGTGCCACCGGGCATCGCTGTGGTTAAGGTCTACAGGAAGCGAAAAACTGGCTTTGGCGTGGGCTCCATAAAGATTGGTTTGCCTTATAGTTTGGCCATCGTATTGATCGATCCACTCCGGAGGACGGTCTGCGGTAATGACTAGCAGAGGTATTTCCTGATAGAAGGCTTCGGCAACGGCCGGAGCATAATTGAGACCAGCCGAACCGGATGTGCAGATGAGCGCCACCGGTTTTTTGAGCTGTTGAGCAATACCCAAGGCCATGAAAGCAGCGGAGCGTTCGTCTGCAACTACCTGCACGTCAATCTGTGGATGGTTTTCGAAAGCCAGCGATATGGCAGCCGAACGCGATCCGGGAGAAATGACAGCCCGACTGATGCCATGCGCAGCGCATATTGTAGCTATTTCGTTGATGTGTGGCAGTATCAATGCGATTGATTGAGAATGTTCAGCAAAGTATTGAATTTCATTTCAGTTTCCGCCAATTCCTTTTGCGGCCGCGAATGAGCCGTGACCCCCGCTCCGGCAAAAAGGCGTCCGTGGCTGCCAGCCAGTTCCATGCATCGTAAGTTGACATACAAATGCGTGCAATCTTCAATATTAACTGGCCCCAGAAAGCCCGAATAAAACCTTCGGTTTAGTTTTTCCTGTACTTTGAGAAATGCCAAAGTCTCTTCTTTGGGCATACCCGCTACGGCCGATGTGGGGTGAAGTAGCTCGAGCATAACGGTGGGTAATTCCTGAAAATTGGTGGCTTGCAGGTCTACTTCGAAAGTAGTTTTCAGGTGCAGTAAGTTACCTGCTTTTACAGTTTCAGGTCCCTTTTCGCTAAACTCTCTCAGTCTTATTTTTTTGAAACAGTTAATAATGTAGCGGCTTACCATTGCCTGTTCCTCAATTTCTTTTTGTGTCCAGGCTGTGTCGGTTAGTGAAGCATCGGGGTTGTAGCGCTGGGTGGCTGCCAGAGCAATGGTTCTGAAAACTTGTGTTTCTTTTTCTATGAGTACCTCTGGTGTTGCTCCCAACCACGAGCCTGCCTGCGGAATTGAGACGTAAGAGATAAAGGCGTTTTGATAGGCCTGGCATAGCCCGTTGAAAAAGGCAACCAAATCGAAATTTTCAGGTAGGGCAATGTCTTTACTCCTAGCCGGTACTATTTTCTCGAAGGTACCCGCCTGAATGGCTTCAATGCACCGTTCAACTAAATGCTCATAATCTGAAGGAGAAGAGGGTTCGGTAAGAGACATCCCGCCATTCAACGGAACTTCTGAATTGGTTCTGGAAGCTTCAAGCTGCTCAATAAGCTGAACTTTGAATTTTTGAATTTGCTCTGATCCTCGTTCTTTATTCAGTGGGGTAAATACTGTTTCATTAAAATCAAAAGACAATAGAATGTCGCCTGAGATAAACAGTCCTTTTTCTTCTCCGAAGCTAAAAGGAGCAAATGCAAAACCATTAGAGAGTTCTTGTATATCGTATTGAGTTACCTCTTTGGCCGCTTCGAACGACAGGAGTAAGTTCACTTCAGACTGAAAAGGCCTGCGCCAAAGAGCAACAGGGAGCCCTTGCTTACCGGCCCACTGCAAAGCGGCTCTAATAAGTTCTTCTTTTGTGAACGACCCCAAGTCGGGCTCTAAGGTTATTGCCTTTTCCTGATTATTCATTCTTGTTTTTTATCCAGCACAGCCATGGTAATTCTGCTTATGCAGATCAATTCTTTTTCCTCATTTTCAATGCGAATTTCCCATACCTGTGTTCGTTTTCCCACATGAATTGGAGTGGTTTTGCCATAAACAAACCCGCTGCGCACCGATTTTATATGGTTGGCGTTGATGTCTAGCCCAACACAGTATTGCCTCTGAGGATCTACCGTAAGGGTGGCAGCTATGCTACCCAGTGTTTCGGCCAATACTACCGATGCTCCTCCATGCAACATACCCAAAGGCTGATGGGTTCGGTGATCGACCGGCATTTTACCAATGAGATAGTCTTTTCCTAACTCCGTTACTTCTATACCTAAATGTTCAACCAAAGTGTTTTTACTCATTTGGTTGATTATTTCTAAGGTTGCTTTCGGATGAAACATTCAGTTTGGGATTAACTTTTTAGCTTTGCGGCTGGTAGCGGCAAAAATAGAACAAATCGATGATCAAAAAAATATACCTGACCCGACACGGTGAAACGGATTATAATAAGCAAGGAATAGTGCAGGGTAGTGGTATTGACTCTGATTTGAACGGAAAAGGCAGGGCCCAGGCTGCAGCCTTTTATGAGACTTATGGTTCGTGGCCGTTTGATAAACTATATGTTTCCGGGCTAAAGCGCACCCATCAGTCTATGGAGGGCTTTATAAACGATGGGCTACCCTATGAGGTGCTCACCGACCTGAACGAAATTAGCTGGGGCAGCAGAGAGGGACTTCCTGTAGACCAGGAGGGAACAGCCTACTATTTGCAAATGATTGAACGGTGGCAGAAAGGAGAAACCAATCTGGCCATAGATGGGGGAGAAAGCCCCGATCAGGTAGCAGCACGCATGCGCAATGCTCTTTCTTATATACTTGATCGAACAGACGAACATCATGTGCTCATTTGTATGCATGGGCGAGCTATGAGGGTAATGTTGGCTGTAATGCTCAATTATCCGCTAAAGTGCATGGATTTGTTCGAGCATTCCAATCTATGCCTGTATCAGTTGGCGTTTACGGGTACATCTTTTCAGTTAGAAAAGTACAACGATACTAATCATTTGAAGGGGAGAGTTGGCTAAGGGCTAGCGAAGCCTTGCTGTCGAGGCTCGATTTATAGGGGTGTTTTTTAAAGCTCAACACTCGTTCAAAATACATTTTGGCCATGGTGTTTTGCCCTTGTTGCTGCTGTAAATAGCCGAGCTGCAAAAAAGCATTGGGAGCATAATAGCTTTCTTCAATCATTTCGGCTTTATCTATTACTGCTCTGTACAGTTCTATGGCAGTTTTGCTTCGGTTTTGCAAATGAGCCATCCGTGCCTTACGATAAGTTAGTTCTACCTGAAGTAGCTCGGTGAGGGGTTCTCGTTCGATAGACTCTATTAAAGATTGACTGAACTCGTAAAAGCCGCCATCTATGGCAAACCGAAGCTGAAGCATGGGCCAGTGCGTTTGCCCCAGGTTTTCCAGTATCTTTTCTGCGTTTTTGTCAATTTCAGTGCCTGAACTACCTTTTTCTTTAGCCTGCCGAATGTAGTGGTTAAACTCAGACGGCCTATTCATAAATTTGGCGCTCAGCCCCATTTTAAGTAAAGCATCTTTTTGGTAGCTGGCTCCTTTAAATGACTGTATAAAACTACTAAAGTGGTCGATGGCTTCGGTGTATTTTCCCTGTTGAAAATACGTTTCGCCAAGCAAATATGCGGCAAAAGGCACTTTGCTCCTTACTTGATAAAACAGCTGACGAGCTTCTTCGGCCCGGTGAGATTTGGCCATAATAATGCCCTGGAAGTATGAGGCCAGTGGCGTGTTGCTCCATTTGTGATTGGCAATGAATGAAGGCGCCATGGAGAAGTTTTCCAGTAGGTGGGAGTAAACCATTCCCAATATTATGGCGGACTCCAAAGATTGCATGGAATGGGTGTTTGGGACTTGTTTTAGTTGATTGAGGCCGTCATTTACGGTGCCTCTCATGCCGAATAGATTAAATACCCAGCGATAGTTTTCCGGAGTAACACCAAAGAGAATTTGCAAAAGTCCGCGTGTTCTATGGTTGAGCTGAAAATCTGGATGAGCCTTGAGGTTGCGTTCAATACTTTTATTGGCTGATCTGATGGCCCAAAATGCCCCCCATTCATCGCCATATTTTAGTTTTAGGAAGCCCCATTGCAGCTTTAGCTCGGCTTCTACAAAACCTTTCCAGGCCGATTGATCGGAAGCTTTGCTTATGGCTTTTAACCGCTGATCTTCCAGGGGCTTGAGAGCCTCATAAGCAGAATCTGATTCATGAAAGATGAGATAAACAAAGTCGTGAAGATTTTGAGTATATATTTCCTGCAGGTCTGTATTAGTACGGGCTTTTTGGGGCGCCTCACCGGGTTGCAGTGCTAAGTTTAGTAAGTCAAGAGTACGGGCAGACTGTCCCTGGCTGTTCAAAACAAGGCACAAAAAAAATGGATAAGCCAGAAGGCCTATCCATTTACTATATTCTTTAAGAAACATCAGTGAATTAACTAGCTGATTTTCTGGTTCTTCTTGCTGGTTTTTTCTCTTCAGTTACAATTTCATCGGTTACCTCGGCTAAGATTCTGCCGCAATGTTCGCAAACAATGATTTTTTTACTGTCTCTGATATCGGCCTGACGCTGAGGAGGAACAATGTTGAAACAGCCTCCGCAAGCTCCACGGCTTACCGGCACAACGGCCAGACCATTTCGGGCATTATTTCTCAACTTAGTGTAAGAGTTAAGAAGTCGCTCCTCAATGTTTTTAACTGCTTTTTCGCGATCTTTCAAGAGCTTTTCTTCATCGGCTTCGCTTTCTTTAGTCAATACCTCAAGCTCCGATTTTTTGGTGTCAAGGTCTTTGTTTCTTTCGCTTAGCTCGTTTTCAGTGCGCTCAATCTCTTCTTTCTTCGCGTCTATTTTAACGAAAGCTTCTTTTATTCGCTTTTCTGAGATTTGAATCTCCAAATTCTGAAGTTCGATTTCCTTGGTAATGGCATCGTATTCACGATTATTTCGAACATTCATTTGTTGCTCTTCATATTTTCTGATCAGCGCCTCAGAGTTCTTAATCTGAGTTTTGTGATCAGCAATATTGGCTTCGAGCTCAGCAAGCTCGTTTTTAAATTTCTCTATTCTTGTTTCGTATCCAGCTATCTCATCCTCCAGATCGGCCACCTCATCGGGCAGGGCACCTCTTACTTTTTTAATTTCATCTAGCTGAGAATCAATAGATTGTAGATGCTGTAACGCCTCTAATTTCTGTGCAACTGTTTTTTCCATTAACCGTGTTTTTAGAAGTACTTTACGGGGTTCGTATTCACCTCTGACAAATAGGTTGCAATATTAGCAAAATTTTCACTGATAAACGCACCAAGCAGCTCTTTTGTAAATACCTCACTCTCATAGTGTCCGATGTCGGCAATCATTATTTTTTCTTCCGCATCAAAGAATTCATGGTACTTGAAATCAGAAGTAACAAAGGCCTGAGCACCGGCTGCCATAGCAGTGCCTAACAGAAAGCTGCCTGCACCGCCACAAACCGCCACTCGTTGAATGGGTTTGTGGCTTAGGGGGGTATATTTAATGGTATTGAGCTGCATGCTGTTTTTTAGATGAGCGAGAAAGTCTTGTTCGCTCATGGGCTGCTCAAGGTCTCCAACCATACCGGCTCCTACTTCCTGATTGGTGTTTTTAAGTGGTTGCAGATAATAGGCTACTTCTTCATAAGGGTGAGCCTTTTGGAGTGCACCTACTACCTGGGCCTGTAAATGGCTTGGAAATATGAGCTCTACCTTGTTTTCTTCTACAAATTCTTGTTGGTTTTGTTGGCCTATGGTCGGGTTAGCCTTATCGTTAGGCTTAAAAGTGCCTGTGCCTAAAATTCGGAAGCTGCAGTGGCTGTAGTTGCCAATGTGACCTGCTCCGGCCCCGTGCATGGCATTCAACACTTCATCGGTATGTTGAGTAGGGATAAAGGTTTCCAGTTTGGTGAGTGTATCTGCCTTGGGCGCAAGAACGCGAAGGTTGTTTAACCCCAGGCAGTCGGCAATTTTACGATTCACCCCAGTGTGTACATTGTCCAGATTGGTGTGAATAGCATAAATGGCAATGTCATTTTTAATGGCCTTAATAATGGTGCGCTCCACATAGTTTTTGCCATTGAGCTGTTTAAGTCCTTTGAATACAATGGGGTGATGTGCCACAATTAAATTGCATTGTTTGGTCACCGCTTCATCAACAACTAACTCGGTACAGTCCAGTGTGCAAAGTACGCCCTTTACCTCCATTTTGGGATCTCCCGTAAGTAGTCCGGCATTGTCGTAACCTTCCTGATAAGCACGTGGGGCTATTTGCTCTAGAAAATCTGTGATATCCTTTATCTTTGCCATATTTTCCGTCTTTCAATGGCTAAGATAGTCAGCCTGCTATGAAAATCATTAGGTATTTATTGTTTCCCTTTTCGGTATTGTATGCCGGTATAATGCGCTTGCGGAATATACAGTACAACAATGGCAGCCGCCCCATAACTACTTTTGACCGTGTGGTGATTTCGGTGGGTAACCTTTCTACAGGGGGGACGGGTAAAACACCAATGATCGAATACCTGATTGGTCGGTTGAAAGATCGTTATAAAGTGGCTACAGTGAGCCGTGGGTATGGACGGAAAACTACCGGTGAGCGCATAGCAACACCGGAAGATACGGCTCGCACTCTGGGTGATGAACCGTTGCAGTTTTATCGCAAGTTTGGTAAGGAAATAAAGGTGGTAGTGGGTGAAGAGCGCATTTTGGCCATTCCCCACTTGCTTATGGATTATCCGGAAACGGAGCTGATACTTCTGGATGATGCCTATCAGCACAGAAAAGTGAGCAGAGACTTCAATATTATGCTTAGCGATTTTTCTGCCCCGTTTTACAGAGACCTTGTTCTGCCGGCTGGTCGTTTGCGCGAGGGCAGAAGTGAGGCTGGGCGTGCCGATGCCATTGTCATTACCAAATGCCCAAAAACGATATCAGATTCAACAAAAGCTGAAATAGAGAAAGAAGTGAGAGCTTATAATTCTGTGGCTCCTGTCTTTTTTTCCAGCATAGAGTATGGAGAATTAAAACCTGTGTTCAATAAGGCTAAGATTGAGAAGGAAGTAGCTGTAATCTCTGCCATTGCCAGGCCTAAGCCATTTTATGAGTATCTGGAGAAGCGTTTTACGCTAATGGAACGATTCGAATTTGTAGACCATTATAACTTCAAGTCGGCCGATCTGGACCGAATTTTAAGAAAGCTTAACGGAAAGCGGCTTTCCATAGTCACTACTGAAAAGGACATGGTACGACTTTTGCCTTTTGCAGACCATCCGCTTATGCGGCAATTCAATGTTTTTTATCAACCGATTGAGGTGAGTATCGACAGGCCGGAAATTTTTGAGAAACTTTTATTAGAATGCATTGAAGGCAGAAAACGTGAACTGAATTCTTAATTTTGGCCGTGCTTAAAAAAACACTCTTTCTGTTCGTCTTATTTTTCTGCCTTGGCGTGGCAAATGGGCAAGATATTAGTTCGTTTTCCAGCCAAACCGATTCGTTATTGGAGGCCCGAATGAGAGCGAGAGATGCCGAGGCGCAGGCCAACACACAGAACTACAATGCCCGAAGTACCCGCTTTACTTACGAAAAGAATTTTAAGTTTAACAACATCGTTTTTCGGCACCCCGATACGCTGCCCGATAACATGCACAGGGTGAGTGATTTGGAGCGAAATCGCTACTTGATTCAGAACCTTGGCAACGTGGGCACAGCCCAGCGTTCTCTCTTTTACGAACCGGCCAATACTATTGGGCGTAGTTCGGGGTATCATGCCTATGATGCTTTTGCGACAACGCCAGACCAGATTCGTTATTTCGATACACGCTCACCCTATACTGATATTCAGGCTTTATTTGCCGGAGGAGGCAGATCCATTACCCGCGTGACCTTTACTTTTAATGACAGCACCCAGTTCAACATTGGCATGAACTTTAACTCCATCAGGGCTGATAAGCAGGTGGCTTTTTTGACTCGTGGTGACAGGCATGTGAACAGCAACGACTGGAATATTTTTGGGTTTCTTCGTCCTAAAGGGTTGAAAAAATACTTGTTGCTCTTTAATACAACACAGTTTAAACATACGGTGAGCGAGCAAGGTGGGGTAGTAGACCCTTCTTTACTCACCGGCAATAACCCTCAGAATAAACCACATTCTTATTTTGATGGCCGCGATGCCAACGTAAATCTGAGTGGAGCTGAGAGTTATGATAAACGAGGAGGCTTTCATATTTACCAGCAATACGATCTGGACTCGATATTTCAAGTATACCACTCGGGACAATATGCTGAGCAACTGGTGAGGTACTACGATGCCTACGATTTGAGTGGTTTTGATCAATACATATATAATGAAGCTACTCCCGGAAAAACCAGAGATACCGTGGCTGAAGGTTCTTTTTTTAGAGAGTTGCTCAACGAGGTGGGGTTAAAAGGCCGCACAAAGAAGTTTTCATATACGGCTTACTATAAGAATAGGGCTTTACGCTATCAGATTTTTAGGGAGAATTATACCGGGCGCGATCTGGAGCACTATGTGGGCGGTACGCTTCGTCAGCAAATAACCCCTGAAATATTCCTCACGGCCTCGGGTGAATTTATGTTTGAAGGAAACTACAGGATTGAAGGTGACTTTACCAGTAGTTTTTTTGAAGCCCGATTTACAAGGCTAAACAGGCAACCTTCTTATCTCGAAGACCGATACAATGGTCAGCAAAGAAGCTGGACCAATGATTTCTCGGCAGAGTCGGCCGATCACCTGACCGGAACACTGAAGCTTAATGGTGCTCGTGTTTCGTTTCGTCCGTTTGTTCGCTTTAGTCGCATTTCCAACTACATCTTTTTCAATGAAAATAAGCTACCAGAACAGGCCAATAGCGATGTTTTGCTCTTAACTCCGGGGGCTCACTTCGACTGGCAGCTAACCTCTCGTATTCGTTGGAGCAACACTGTACACTATACCTCCGTGTCAGGAGGTTCGGCTAATAATTACAGAGTTCCTCAACTTCTGGCATTGTCTCAAATTGCCTTTAAAAACGAGATCTTCGATGGTAAAATGATCGTTCATACCGGTATTGAGGCCCATTACCGGTCGGCCTATGAAGGCTTGGCTTATGACCCGGTGGTGCAGCAGTTTTATTTGCAAAATGGGTTTGAGAATAATGAATATGTTAAGGCCGATGTATTCCTCAATTTTAAGGTGGGCAATTTTCTGTTTCTCGTTAAAATGGCCCACGTAAATCAGCTTTCGCAGAAGGGGTATTTTGTAACCCCTACATATCCAGGTACGGGGCGTACGCTGGATATGGGGGTAAGGTGGTTGTTCTTCGATTAGTTGCTAAACAGCGAGAAGTTAGCGCCAAAATTAAGCACATGCTTAAACTGAATAGCTCTTTCAGGATTTCCTCCATCGCCAGTATCAATCAAAATATCATCGTCATAAATCAATTGAGTTCCAAAGGTGGCGTTGAACCATTTATTCACCTTCATAACCAATAGAGTTTCCCAGTTGGTATCTACATTGCCAAAAGTATCGTAGGCTGTAAAAAAGTTGAGCGTACTTTTAAAATTGATGTTCTCCATAATGGGCAGATCCAGCACAGCCAACATGTTAGTACCAAATTCTGCTCTGTAGTGTTTGTCGGGGGCTACACCAAAAGCACCGGCAGCAGCCAGGTCATCGTCCATTACAAAGGTGAATTTACCGGCAGCCGGAGCAAAAGAAAGGGTAAATACTTTGCTTGGGTCGTACTCAATACCCAGGTTGATGGTGAGGTAGCCGGGGGCCATAAAATTCGAAATCTTTTGAGCTATTTCTTCACCGGGAATCACCGGGTTGGGGCTGAACTTCCTGCCTTCCAGCAGTTGTGTTCTAAAGATACCCGAAACGGAAAACGACCAGGTGGGGTCGAAGGCATGGGCATACTTGGAGATAAGGATTATGTTGTCGTCTGTTTTGCGAAAGTCTTTATCGCCTACCTTGGCGCCACCCAGTGCAAAATCGAGCTGATTGGTCCATTTGTTCTGACCGTGTGTTCTTACAATTTTAGTGTTGAATACTGTGCCTAAAGCAATGGAGTTTTCGCCCCCGGCCGCCCAGTTGGAAAGCCCAACATTGGCAAAGTTAAGGCCCCATGATCCTGTTTTTTTTACCACAACGGAATCGGTTTGTGCAGAAAGCACAACACTCAGGCAGCAGAGTACTACAGTAGAAAGTAGGAGTTTTTTCATGTTGTTATTTATCGTTGAAAGGGACAAAAATGGCCTAATCATAGAAATTAACCAAGTTGAAATAGCAATATGGATTAATTCAAAACTGTGGTTTTTGAATATGAATAGCTGGCTTTACCTTTGCGGCATGTCCGAAAAATTCACCAACCATATGTTAGGGCTTCAGTTGCCCACCGACCCGCGTTGGGTCAATATTGCTCAAATGAATATTGAAGATATTTTGGTAGACCATGCCTATTGCGAACAAAAGGCAGCATCTTCCTGTATTTCGCTTATTGTGCAATACCCAGACAAAAAGGACTTGGTGGATATGATGACCCCGGTGGTGGCTGAGGAGTGGAGCCACTTTGAGCGTGTAATTGAGCAGCTCAACAAGCGCGGCATGAAGTTGGGCAAACAGCGAAAGGACGAATATGTAATCAGGCTCCAGGGTATTCTTAAGAAAGGTGGAGGCCGGGAAGAGCAACTGGTAGAAAAACTGCTCATGAACGCCCTTATTGAGGCCAGAAGTTGCGAGCGGTTTAAGATGCTACACTTGCATATTGAGGACGGAGAACTCAAAAAATTCTACTATGAGCTAATGGTATCGGAAGCAGGGCACTACAAAAACTTTTTGAGCTTGGCTAAGTCGTATATGGGTGAAGAGTATGTATCGAAACGCTGGAAAGAGTTTCTTGTTGAGGAGGCCAAAATTATTGAGTCTCTGGAAGTGAGAGGGGATAGGATGCATTGAGAAATATGTACTTAAGACTGTGGCCTCCGGCTCATTTGACTCTTTGACAAGCTTTCATTTTTATCAGGTACCCGATGAGTAAGGCGGGTTTTGCAACCCACGGTTATTTAAGCATAAATGTTTTGCGGTAAGCCAGGCTTTTAGACCTTTAACTATCCTTTTTTATTTTAAAGCTGCTTTGGCCATTCGCTTGGCTTCTTTTCGGTCAACCCCACTGGCTATTAGCTCCATCTGCTTTTCGTTTTCATCCTGATATTCAGGGCGAATGTGATGCTTTACTCCTCCCTTTTGATCTTTGGCTCTCTTTATAGCGTTCTTTTTCTTGCCCAATTGAATCACTCCTCCGGGAATACTTTTGGTTTGAATGGGTTGGCTGTTTGTTGAGCCCCGGTTAGCCGCAGACCTGCTTTCGGTAGCTTTTTCTTTATTGAGGTGTTGTTTCATAGGTTCTTTTGGAGATATACCAAAAAGAAGAAAAGGTTACCCTTGCCAAAGGCTTTCAATGCCTTACGGCAGGTAAAATAAGGTTTTGCATCAGGGCAAATGGTGCCTTGTCTGCCTCACTATTGTATGCCCCACCGGTAAAAACGGCAATAAGCTCCAGGCTGGGGAAAATCATAATGTACTGTCCGCCATTGCCCGTGGCCATAATAGAATGGATGGTTTGGTTATTTACCTTGAAAGGAATGGACCACCAGAAGTAGCCATAGTCCATGCCGGTAATTTTGACGTTGGGTTTAGTGGCTTCGGTAAGCCATTGTTTCGAAACCAATTGTTTACCATTCCATTGCCCATTATTAAGTACCAGTTGACCGATTTTTGCCATATCGCGAGAGGTCATGTATAGGCGTTTTGCAGATGGTATGACCTGCTTTTTGCTGGTGTGTCCCCAAAAGTAATGGTCTATTCCCAACTCATCGAAAAGATATTTCTTGGCAAATGAATCGATAGACATGCCTGAAGCCTGGCTTATGATTTCGGCTGTTAGTATTGACCCCATTGAACAGTAAGCGGCTTTTTCGCCAGGAGTAGTAATTAACGGAAGGTCTAAAGTGTATTGAATAATGTCTTTTTTTCGGTACACTTTATCTTCTTGCCCGAGGGAGTTTTTGTCCCAATCGTTGCAATCGAGTCCGCTCGACATGGTGAGCAAATGCCTGATGCTGATATGCTGTTTTTGAGCAATCGAATTTTTCTCCGGTGCATGGCTTTTCAGGTAGTCGAATATGGAATCGTCTATACTTTTTATGAACCCTTTTTCTACAGCAATGCCCATGAGAATGGCTCTTATGCTTTTGGTAGTTGAGCGAAGGTCATGTGGATTTTGGCGCGCACCTTCGCCAAAGTATTCTTCTAGTACAAGGCGGTTGTTTCTAACCAGAATGATGCTGTGTATCTGATGCTCCTGAGCTCTGAGGCTATATAACATTTTATAGATGGAAGCCGTGTCTATACGCTGTTCGCTTAAACCGGAGGTTAGCCAACCATCATGGTTTAAGGTTTGGGGTGGTGTATACAGGTGAGTGTTTTGTGCAAAACCAACCTGCGCTAAAAGCAGGCAAAAGATTATTAGTGTGCGGTTAAGTAGGTCCATGAGTGCTGTTTTGGCTAGCAAGTAACTCCTTGTGATTCAAATGCCCGTCATTGTTGGCGTTAATGTTTTCAAAAAGCCCAATTGAGGCCTGTATATTATGCTCTTTTAGTCTTGTGAGTGAAAGGCAGGTTACACCGTATTAATCCGGGGCGGTCTATTTTAGGCTACTCAAAAAACTGCATATTTCGTTAAAGTAAGTTTCAGGTTGCTCCAACCAACCGTAGTGGCCGCAATTGTTCAGCAATACCAGTTTTGAGTGGGGCAGGAGTGCGTGAGTTTTTTCAGCAATAGACTTTGGTATAATATCGTTGGTGCCCTGTAAAATGAGCACAGGTTGACTGAAGTTTTGTAAGCCCGGTTTACAATCAAAACCCATGGATTGCATATTGCGATGGATAATGCCATTCACTTCCATATTGCCCTGAGTCAAACGGAGGCCAATGGCATCTATGTCTTCCTTTCTGTCATGGTATAGATAGGCGGGTGCCAGGTTTTTGGCTCTCTCCAGTCGGGCATGGAATGAGGTGTCACCGTTGCTGATTTGCCTGCTCCAGTAATTGAATCGCTGCCTTTGCTCATCATTCAAATGGCCAGGAATATCTAAATCATCGAAGGCCTCCAAGTCTATGCCACCAGATGAGGAGAGGATTAAACCCTTTACCCGACTTGGATGTTTGCTGGTATAATAGGAAGCCAACATGCCACCAAAAGATTGCCCAAAAACTACCCATGATTTTACACCGAGGTGTGTACGTAATGTTTCAATATCTTCGACCAGTAAGTCCATACTCATACTTCGTTCACTAACTATGTCGATTTTAGATTTCCCCGTGCCTCGTTGATCGTATATAATGGCCAGGCAGTTTTTACCCAGCTCAGCAGCCAGATCAGCGAATCCTTCACTGCTCATTCCCGGACCACCGTTTATGATCAATAAAGTGTCCGGACCGCCACCAAATGTTCGGTAATACATGTGGCCATTGGGTAAAGAGATAGTTCCTTCTACCTGAGAAAATAGGTTGAAGCTTAGAAGTAGTAAAGGTAGGATCAGACATCTTTGCATATTCATCACCACTTATGGAGCGTTTCTGGCTAAATGAATTTGATAACAAAGCAATCTTAATTCTAAATCCTTGATATTTAAAGTAATAATTATTTAGTTTAATAACTAAAGATTTAATTCAACTAGACATGAGAATAAGAATTTACCTTCTATTGCTTCTTTTATCTTTTGGTTTTTCCAAAGTACAGTCTCAGAGTATTCAAGAAGTAACGGGGCGATGGTACTCAAGCAATGGAACAAATGAACTCCAATTGTTGCTTTCAGAAAAGTATGCACTTTACAAGGCCGACTTCTGGGACGTAGTGGAGTTTAGTAACGGTAAGTTGCGCTTAAGGAATCAGGAAGGGGAGACTGAATTGAGCCTGAGAAAGAACGGGAACAGAGGTGTTTTAACCGCGAATGGAGTGTCATTACCTGTACAAAATTATAAGTCTGCTAACATTTCGAGCAGAGAGGTGGGGAAGACAGATGTGAGTAAAGATTTTTTCAAGAAAGACCAGGTAGTGTTGCAGGGTATAGTGATACCTAAAGATACAATGCCTCTGACCATATCTATTATTTATAATCATGCCTTTAGTGAGGGGCAGAAGAAGTTTGTAGAAGAAGTGGATAGCGGGGGGAAATTTAAGATTATATACCCACTTGAATATCCGCAATCAGTAATGGTGAGCGTTGGTGATGCCTTTTTTTACTATTTCTCAACACCGGGAGCTAAACAGGCTATGGTAATTGATGAAGCTTCATTTAAGGGAAGCTGGACTACCGCTAAAAAGTTAGATTTTATGGGCGATTTGGCCGCTGAGAATGAAGAGTTTCGCTTGCTGCACCCTGAATATATGAAGATCAGGAACTATGAGGAGAATGATAGTCTTCAGAAAACCCTGGATTCTGATGCTTATCTGGAGTATAGACTACAGCTTTGGCAGTCGCATCATCGGTTCTATGAGAGCTACTTCGACTCAGTTCCTACAAGTTCGTTCATAAAAGATTATAGTTTACGTGATGTAAGAACCTACGCAGCCGATGATCTAAGAAGATATATATGGATGCACAATCTTGGTAAAAATGGAGGAAGGATTGAGGCGGTAGATGTGTCTGATGAATACTTGGATAAAGTGGTGAGCTTGATGCCTGATGAGATTGGTGACCTGATGACCGATAACTATGCCAATCTTACGCGGGAATTTACCATGGCCGCAATGCCAAAGGAATACAAAGCTATCCATGATCGCAGTTTGAAGTACGTGTATGAGTTTCTATCAAACCAAAGCATAAGTGAAGAAAGCCGTGGCATCATAAACGAATGGAAAGAGAAGGAAAGGAGCAGGAAAAATACTTTCGGAAACCTGTCTTTTAAAGGAGATATAAAGCCCATATTCGAGTCTTATAAGGAAGATATTCTTGATATTCAGAGAAAGGTGAGATGGGATCACTTGATATCGAAGATTGCAGGGTTGAGTACGGTTCAAAGGTCTAGTATTGTGGCTACCTACGTTAACATGAATTTTACTACCAAGGGGTTGCAGGTGCCCGACTACATCCAGGCAAAGTTGGGTGGTTTAAACCTGGTGCCCTCGGTTCTTGAAAGTATTGAGCAGAGCATTGCGGATTTTGAAATTTTGAAGAATGCCAGGTTTGTAGAAGGGGTAGAGATTGCTGAGTCTTCTGACAACATCTTAAGAGAGCTTAAGGAGAAGTACAAAGGCAAAGTCGTTTATATTGATGTGTGGGCCACCTGGTGTGGGCCATGTATAGGAGAGTTCTCTAACATGAAGCGGATTAAAGAGAGCAAGATTAAAGATGTAGTTTATGTTTACCTCTGTGCTCAGTCTACCAAAAAGTCTTTTGATATAATGGTGAAAAAGCATGAGCTCGTTGGTGATAATTATTTCCTCAATGAGGAACAGTATCAAAAGTTGGATAAGGAAGTAGGGATCACGGGCTTTCCTACTTACTTAGTAATTACCAAAGACGGAAAGCTGGTTAGAGAAGGCATTAAGCGCCCCAGTGCCGGAGAGGGTTTGGTAAGGCAGCTTCAGGAATTTTCATCGAGAAAATGAAATTGAAAAAATAGTGATGACATTATGCTGTTAGCGGCATGGGCAATGGCTCATTAGGAGTAGGCGCAGGCCGGTTACCGATCAAAGAATCCTTTGCCGTCCATAATTTTGGGTATGAGCTTTTCGATTCGGGCTAAGCGTGTTTTTGATTGCTTGGGTTGAGAAAAATGAATGATGTAACCTCTTTGTCTGCCCGGAGTGAGTGCTTCAAAAGCTGTTTTCAGTTCGGGCATATCCTTAAACTTGGCCTGCAATTCGTCAGGATAGTCTAACTGGTCTTTGGCTTGCATGTCTACTTTGAGTCCTTTCTTTTCTACCTCAATGGCTTCAAACAAATAGAGCCTGATAGAGTCTTCTGCCTGTAGTATCTGTTCAAGGTTAGTAAACTTAAACAAGCGGGCTGCTTGAGAATTGGGGCCGGGCTTCTCAAGTATTTGATACTTGTCTTTCAAGAGAGCGCCTTTGAAAAAGCTCAGAGAGCAGTAATCTTTAAATGCGCTGATCATGGCCACGTTGGCACCGTGGTAGGTGTAGCAGGGTACGCCCCATTTGCTTTCTTCAGTCAGACCACATTCTAACGCAATGGATCGTAGTTTTTGCAGTTCTTGGCTCCACTGGTGCACCTTACAGTCGGGGGTTCCTCCCAGCGAACATCGACCACAGCCTTCTGCAAGGTATTGGTCAACATTTGTGGTCATTCGCATCATTATTCATTCTTAATTTTACCGGGTGACCTAAAGTACCAAGATGCTGTGGTCAAAGCAAGAGCAATTGCATACGTCTATTTGGGTGAATGTTCAGGTGGCATAGGTATTTGACAGGCCCTTCGCTTTGCTCAGGGTGAAAAGAGGGCGAGTAGCAGAGGCTTGGTCTTTGAGATACCCGTTTTCATAGAACCTAACCACCATCAGAATCTCTCGCCAGAAGACTCTGATGTGCTATAGGTTGGTGCTCAGTGTCCCTTGCAGGAGACACTGAGGGTGTTGTGATGATGTGGTTAAAGCAAGAGCAATTGCATACGCCTATTTGGGTGAATGTTCAGGTAGAATTAGGTATTTGATAGGCCCTTCGCTTTGCTCAGGGTAAAAAAAATGATGAGTAGTAGAGGCTTGGTCTTTGAGATACCCGTTTTCATAGAACCTAACCACCATCAGAATCTCTCGCTAGAGGACTCTGATGTGCTATAGGTTGGTGCTCAGTGTCCCTTGCAGGAGACACTGAGGGTGCTGCAATGCTGTGGTCAAAGCAAGAGCATTGGGCCTATTTAGGGAATGTTCAGATGGCATAGGTATTTGACAGGCCCTTCGCTTTGCTCAGGGTAAAAAAGAGGGCCAGTAGTAGAGGCTTGGTCTTTGAGATACCCGTTTTCATAAAACCTAACCACCATCAGAGTCTCTCGCCAGAGGACTCTGATGACTTCATTTCTCAACATCCCCTTTATGATATACTGAAAGGTGTGGGTTATTTATCCAGATGAAGCCTGTTTTTCCATCCCGACCGCAGCGGAGGGATCTGCCTGGTAATCTATAGTGAAGTCTCTCATAGGTGTGCTGAAAAGATCATTCAACGAGTGTCCTCCCCCGCCCGAAGGGCACCCCCTCCAAGAAGTGATTTACTAGAAAAAGGCATTTAACGGAATGTTCAATTGAAAAACACTAGATATGTTGCTCTTCAATCTAGCAGAGGCCATTCCCCCTTTTTCGAAAAGAGGGAATGGCCTGCCTGCCGGTAGGCAGGGGGGATTAGAACAACAATATTTCATTATTTGAAAGGCCAATCCTCCCAACCTCCTTCGCCAAGGAGGAGTGTCCTTGCAAACATCGTTAGTCAGAATTCCATAAAGGTGCCACTTACTGGGAAATTACTTCCAAGACGGGGATAGTATCCCTGCTAACCATGAGCCTGTACCAAAAGAAAACCCTGAGCTGCTTTACAATTCAGGGTTTTAATTTTTAGTTATCAGACCACCAAGTCAGGTGCAAGACCGTTGGAGATTCTTTCGGTCGTCCCGATACTTCGGGACTTCCTCAGAATGAAGCGCTAAAACAGGCTTCCGCAGTACCCTAACTTTGAACTTCAAACATTGAACCTAAAACCGACCGATTTACCATAAACTCCCAAAGGGAAGCCACCGATAGACGAATAACGATTAACCGACAACTACACGACCAGGTTCACAATCTTCTTCGGTACGACAATCACTTTTTTGGGAGACTTGCCTTCTAACCATTTTTGCACGTTGGCATCGGCCAGAGCAGCGGCCTCTATTTCGGCTTTGTCAAGGTCGGCCGAGAGTTGCAGTTTGGTTCGCATTTTACCATTCACCATTACAGGGTACTCAATGTCATCTTCCTTCAGGTATTCTTCTTTGTACTGAGGGTAAGGAGCATCGATTATACTAGTTGTATGGCCTAGAAGAGACCAAAGTTCTTCGGTGATATGCGGGGCGTATGGAGAAATAACCACCAGCAGATCTTCCAGAATCGCTCTTTTGTTGCATTTCAAAGCAGAAAGCTCATTCACGCAGATCATGAAAGTAGACACTGAGGTGTTGAAGGAGTAGCGTTCAATATCTTCTTCGGCCTTCTTAATGGTTTTGTGCAGTGACTTCAGCTCATCTTTGCCTGGTGCAGCATCTGATACTTCAAACTCACCACGGTCATTGTGAAACAATCTCCAAAGCTTGCCGAGGAACTTCTTTACACCGTCAATGCCGTTGGTGTTCCATGGTTTGAATTGTTCCAAAGGCCCAAGGAACATCTCATACAAACGAAGGGTGTCCGCACCGTATCGTTCAATGATATCGTCCGGATTCACCACATTGTATTTCGACTTAGACATTTTTTCAATTTCCCAGCCGCAGATGTATTTGCTGTCTTCCAAAATAAATTCGGCATCGGCTAGGTCTGGCCTCCAGCTTTTGAAAGCTTCAATATCGAGCTCATCATTGCGAACAATGTTCACGTCAACGTGCATTTCTGCCACATCGTAGTCTTTCTTCAAACCCTTAGAAACGAATTTATTTTCGCCTTTCAATCGGTAAACAAAATTCGATCTTCCCTGAATCATCCCTTGGTTGATGAGCTTTTTGAAGGGCTCTTCCTGATTGACATGTCCCAGGTCGAACAAGATCTTATTCCAGAAGCGGGAGTAGAGCAGGTGACCTGTAGCATGCTCTGAGCCGCCAATATAGAGGTCTACATTTTCCCAATATTCCTGAGCTTCTTTGCTTACAAATACTTCTTCATTATGCGCATCCATGTAACGGTACCAATACCAGCTGGAACCGGCCCAACCCGGCATTGTGCTTAGTTCAAGCGGATAAGCTTCAGATTCTCCAGCCGGAGTGTAGGTAAAGTTTTCGGCTCTGCCCAGTGGTGGGTCGCCATCTTCTGTAGGGAGGTATTTGTCAATTTCCGGAAGAATGATCGGCAAATCTTTTTCGTCTACCAGATAAGGAATATCGTTTTTGAAGTACACCGGAACCGGCTCTCCCCAATAACGCTGACGAGCAAAAATAGCATCTCTGATGCGATAGTTAATCTTGCCTTTCCCAACGCCTTTTTCTTCCGCAAATTCAATGGCTTTGTCTATGGCTTCTTTACAAGTAAGGCCATTTAGGAAGCCGGAATTAATCATAATGCCATCTTTGGTTGGGTCGGCCTGTTCGCTAATGTCAGCATCTTTAATTACCGGAACTATCGGTAAGTCGAAGTGCTTCGCGAAGTCATAATCTCTTTGGTCGCCACAAGGTACGGCCATAACAGCGCCTGTTCCATAACCGGCCAATACATAGTCGGCCACCCAAACGGGTACTTTTTCACCGTTGAATGGGTTAATGGCATAGCTTCCCGTAAAAACTCCCGAAATGGTTTTCACATCGGCCATTCTGTCTCGCTCAGAACGAGTGGCTGCCTGGGCCACATAGGCTTCAACAGCTTCTTTTTGCTCGGGTGTAGTGAGCTGGGCGGTTAGCTCGCTTTCAGGCGCCAACGATAGGAAAGTTACTCCAAAAATAGTGTCGATACGGGTGGTAAATACCTCAATCTCAATGTCGGAGTTTTCTACCTGAAACCTAACCTCAGCCCCTTTGGATTTGCCAATCCAGTTGCGCTGCATTTCTTTCAGTGGTTCGGGCCAATCAACAGAGTCCAAACCTTCCAGCAGGCGTTCGGCATAGGCTGTAATACGCATGCTCCACTGCTTCATTTTCTTTCGGATCACCGGGTGGCCTCCTCTTTCTGAAAATCCGTCTTTAACCTCATCGTTGGAGAGTACGGTGCCTAGTTCAGGACACCAGTTAACGGCTGTTTCCGAAAGGTAAGTGAGGCGATATTTGAGCAACATGCGCTGCTGCTCTTCTTCGGTCCAGCTATTCCATTCCCCGGCTGTAAAGAGAGGGGTGTCATCATCGCAGGCTGCATTTACCTGAGCATTGCCCGACTCTCTAAAAATAGCTGTGAGTTCATCGATACTTCTTGCTTTGGCCAGGTCATGGTCGTACCAACTGTTGAATATTTGCATGAATATCCATTGCGTCCACTTATAGTATTTAGGGTCGCAGGTTTGTACTTCTTTGTCCCAATCGAAAGCAAAGCCTATGTTTTCCAGCTGTTCTTTGTATCGCTCAATGTTTTGGCGGGTAGTTACGGCAGGGTGTTGCCCGGTTTGAATGGCGTATTGTTCGGCCGGAAGCCCAAAGGCATCGAAGCCCATTGGGTGCAATACGTTAAAGCCTTTGTTTCGCTTGTGGCGTGTAACAATATCGGTGGCTATGTAGCCCAGTGGGTGTCCCACATGAAGCCCGGCTCCGGAAGGATAGGGGAACATGTCCAGAGTATAAAACTTGGGTTTGCTCTTATCTACCGAAGCTTTGAACGTTTGGTTTTCTCTCCAGTACTTTTGCCATTTAGGCTCAATTTGCTTGTGATTATAGTCAGCCATTGCCGTTTAACCGATTGTTCTTAATTAAGCCTGCAAAATTAGTGTTTTTCAAGCCTTAGAAAACGGTTTTTGGGAATATTACACGTTACCGGGATGGTCATTCCTAAGAAGACAGTAATCTCCTGAACAAACGGCCCGCAGAGGGAGGTCTCGGGCAAGGAGGAGATGCTATGAATACGTATTATTTCAAAACACCTTTTATATTTAGCGTTTAAACACAAGCTATGTTCGGACTATTCAAGAAAAAACCAAAAGAGCCAACAGCTCCCAAGCTGCTCGATCTTAATAACAACCCTATTGTAGAAGGTTCTGTGGTGAAGTCGTTGAGGTACGATTTGGGCGAGTGTACTGTGGAATTAGATGGTCTTGAATATTTTTATGTTTCGAAGAAAAACGGAGAGCGTGTGAGCTATACTAAAATGGTTGATGCCATTACCGAAAACCAAAAAGTACTATTACTTACTGAAGAAAAGGAATAATTGGCTTTAGGCCTAAGAAATAGAAGAGGTGTCCCGGGTAATTTCAGGACACCTCTTTTTGGTTGTTGTTTTGATTGTTGATGTATTAATAGTAAGTGTAGTTCACGGTTTCCATGGCTTGTCCCGATCTGGCCAGGCGTTTAGTGGCTTTGCCTTCGTTGTCAAACTCATAGCTTATGGAATAGCTTAAATCATGTCCATTTTCTACCATGCGGAAAGAAGAAGGAAGGTTTCTTTGGGCATTGATGGTAGGAATTACCTCTACCGCGCTAAACTTGTTGCTCACATTGAGGTAGTGCTCATAGTATCGTTCCGAAATTAGGGTTGGGTCTTCACTGCCCTGTCCGGGTGAATAGGTTAAGTGAGCATACAGGTTACCGTTTTCATGGTATAAGTACAACATAATGATAGACTGAAGATAGGTGCCGTTAGATTGTAAGGTGTACTCGGCAAAACCGGCTACATTTCCGGCCTGATCGTAGTCGTAAACTCTGTATGATTTTACTACTCCATGATTGATAACTTCTGAGCGGGTAATTCGGCCGTTGGTCTGATAAAATATCTCATCGATGCCTGGATATTGGTTAATCTTCTCAATTAACCCGTTGGCGGCATAGGTGTAAGTGTCAACTCCTCTCAGCGGTTGGTGGCTGCCTCTTTCCCAGTATACCTTGCTCACACGGCCTTGCTGATCGTATTCATAGGTTTTTGTGCTACTGAAGTTGCCAGCCGAGGAGGTGAAAGATTTGGCCATTCCTTTCAATTCATTGTCTATTAGCTCCAGTTTGGTGCTTCTTTTTTCACCAATAGCGAAGTTGCCTTCTACCTGGGTAATGGTGAACATAACCTGGTCGTGACGGTTAAAAAGGGCATCATCAGCTACGCTTACTTCAAAAGAGACTTCTGTTTGACCTTGGGCAATGATTAGCTCCAAAGTACCGGTGCCGCTCATGGCCGGAGTAGTGCTAAACTGTTGGGTAGCCAATAGCTGTTCCAATTCCAGAGTTAGTTTTCCGTTTTGTGTAGCTCTTTCAGAGAATAGAATTTTTACGATGGCCGACTGGCTTTCTTCTACCTTGGCCACAGATACCTCAAAATTGAGTACTGTAGGCTGCGTGTTGGCCTGGTCGTCATCGGAAATACTCACCTGAATACTTGACTTACTGCCTAACTGTAGCCCGTTAGTTGCACTCAACAAGGTGAAACCAATGGTTCGGTCGGCATTAACCAACTCATCGTTGGTTGGCTTAAACACTATTTGTGTTTCCGTAGCGCCTTTGTCAATGTTCAGTTCAATCTGATTATTGATTGTTGCGGGCACTGTGGTAAAAGCGGCTTCCTGACTGTTGGTAACCTGCACTTTTACGGTAGATGCCTCACCGGCAGGTTTGTCTAGTTTTAAACTGATGATGTTTTCTCCAGAACCTTCGCTTACCGACAGGTTTTGTACAAAAGAAATGCTCGCTGGAGTTTTCTGGGGTGCTAGTTCCGAATCATCATTGGCACAAGCGTACAGGCTAGCCATCACTATGATAGCCATACCTTTTTTCAAATACGTTCTCATTGAAAATAAAAAAGTGTATTTGAGGTGTTCTGCGACAGTTGTCTATTTTGAGTTTTTGACCTGGCTCAGTTCGACCTCGGTGCTGCTTTTACAAATCCGGTGCCAAAAAATTCACAAACTTTAACAGTTCAGAAAAAAAATAAAATAGCCGGGAGTTTATTACCAGGTGTGAGGGGTTAAGTCATAGTAATTCAGTGTGTTAAAGTTTTTTTAAGAGATGGGGGCTTTGGTAATTAGTAACTACGATAACTTCCGAAGCGGATAAACATAAAAATGAATCGGTACTACTTAATTTGGGGAGGTAAAAATGGATTATCGCAAGCGACTTATTGAAGTACATCAAGAATATGAGAAGAAAGAGCAGGACTTGGTAGAACAGTCTTTAAATGAGCACTTACTGCAAAACCGTGTGAGGGCAGGTTTTTTTTATTTAAACGAAGATGAGGCATTGTATCAATATAGGGTGGAAGGCAATATAGCGGCTGCTAAGCAACACTTTTATACCTGTGGTCGATGCGATGAATATATGATTAAGACCTATGGTTATCAACGACTAAGTGCAGGGATTAGGCACATTGGCTACGCCTTTCTGAGCGATTGCAAGCCACTGATTGAGCGGTATACATTGCTTAGTGATAGTGCCTTTG